>JBBTTG010000018.1:0-18263 GCA_038064355.1 Patescibacteria group bacterium | reverse complement strand
ATAACCAAGCGGAATTATACCATGTGCTTGGTTACGAAACGCCCTAATTACCTAAGGTAAAATAATTAAGAATTTCTCATTTGTTCCACCCAAATTTTGCTCCGTTTCACTTCGCAAAACTTCTCATACACGCATACGTTATCGGAAATGCTTTAAGAAAAAAGCACATCCGATAACACGGGATATGCGGTTCGCAAGCTAAATAATAATAAATTTTACCTATGATGTTAAACGAAACATATGACAAAGTATGTAAGGAAGTACTCAACCATTCTTCTGTCAAACACGATATTAATTCTGCTATTCTCGCTCTGCATGAGTCGGCAACAAAGTTATGGCAAGCAACGACTAATCAGCAAGGTGATAAGATAAACCTGCGTGTGGCGGCAGCTCTAATTTCTGTTTTTTATGTAATGCAAGAGTTAGGAATAGAAAATCCAGAAGAGTGCTTAAAACAAAAGTTAGATGAACTGGAGAAAGAAAAACAGGCGGAAGTTAAGTAATTCTGCAATGGCGGTAAAATTTATTATTATTTTTAACGCTTGCTCACCCAAATTTGCCTCCGCTTCGCTACGGCAAACATCGCATATTCATAAACGTTGGCCGAAATGTCGCTTCGCTCCATTCGACCAATGGGCGGCGGTTCCCGACAGTCGTCCGATGGTCGCTCCGCGACACATCGTCCAACTGTCGGATATGCGACATCGCGCCAGCGTATGACTGTGGTAAAATACAAAGGATGGTGGTGGTATGAGTGGTCATCCTCCGGCGCGACGGTCGCATATCCGCCGCCCATTAGGCGAAATGCCGACTAGAAATGGTCATACAATTGAAAGTTTGTGCAAATAAAAAGAACGGTGATTATCTGTTTGTTGAATCAATGAATCCGTCGGCACTACGCCTAACACCGAGTATGCGGTTGCGTGAAGCAGAAATTATTGATTTTTCTTTTTAATTTTTTCTCTCAGAAAGATGAACGCCCCGCCCACGGATGTGTGGACAGGGCGTGATGAGCGAGGCGGCGGGGCTCTACTCGCCGTGGAGTTTGTACTGAACATGGTATACCGCATTGAACTGGTGCGGGACCTCGCCAGGACCACCTCCGAAATAGTGGCGAGAGCGGGTATCCTCCATGGTCGAGATGATTTCAACCTCCACGCCATGCGGCAGAGTGCCGTGCCGCTCAAGCTCGAACTTCAATGCCCGTGCGACGCGTTCTTCGATAGCCGTCTCAGACAGCGAGCAGTGGTCCCGGCTTCGCCAAGTCACACACACTCTCGTCTCACGAATAGATTCCTTGCTCATGTCGCCACCTCCTTTGGTCGCTGAATTGCGACTATTTCTTATACCATGAAAGCGCCCCGCCTGTCAAGCCAGCGAGGGGCGAAAAAATTGAAAAGAGCCCTTAATTTAAGAAAAAAATCAATAATTTCTTCTTCACTCCACCCAAATCCCGCTCTTGAAATTGAGGGTTTGAAGAGGTAAAATAGGTTTGTTCTGAAGTAGAAGTTTGTACTGGAAACGAAGAGCGCGGCTTCGCATACCCGCGACCCATTGTGGCGGAATTCCGCTCCGCTCTATCCGACATGGGGTTTATTCCCCGTAGGAAAAGATGCATTTTGGCTACCGAGGGTATTCTGCTATACTGGTACGGCGGAGAAATTAAACTTATTTAGGACTTACGCGCTTCCGCCCGGGAGTCCTGTAATTGTGGAACTTACCATGGCGGAAGCCACAGGGGTTTGACCAATCTCTTCGTTAAAAGGCTCTGCTCTTGCTCGCCGTAGCTCTACTACGCCTCGCAACATCCTCGCCTTTTGCCTCGACCTTGGTCAAACGCGTAAGTCCTATTATTTTATGAAAGATATTCAGGAGGTATTTAATGGCGTGCAGGAAAAGAAAAAAGAGCTCAAGACGCTTCGCGCGGCCTATGGAGACGCGCTCGAGAATACGGCGAGCTATAAGAAAATATTAGAGGAAACCAAGACCCTTCGGGCGCAAAAAAAGCAGCTGGAAGATGGGGTTAAGACCGAAATGGGGAGTGATTTCGTGAGGATGGAGGAGCTTAAAAAGGACATCGCGGAAGATCAGGTGATGATAAATGATATCGCCTTGAGTCATTTGATGAAAGGGGAAGAGGTGCGTATAGTTGACGGCAACAATGCCGCTTATGAGCCTATATTCACAGTAAGATTCAAGAAAGCTGGTGAGGGAGATGTTCCCCTTGACAAGGGGACGGGTTTATGATAAGTTGAGCTGTCGTTCATTAACCCGAAAACACGCCGCGAAAGGAGGTGATTCCCGTGGCTGAAAGCGCATACGCTCAGTGTCGTCAGGCGAAGCAGGAAAAGGTCATCCATAGGCTTGCCCTTTGGGGCAAAAAGGATGGCTGTCTCGGAGCGGAATTGCAGGAAATGGCCAAGGCTATGAAGACATCCGCGGGCCAGACTTGGGTGTTTGCCGCGGAGATTGTGCTCGACCTCATTCAGGGTATGGATAATGCGGGAGGGCTTCCACGGATCAAAGCAACGCACCGAGGCCAGGTTGCTCAAGATTTGCCCTGGTCAAAGGATATGCAAAGCCCACCGCAGGCCACCTACGATCAGGAGATGACCTATCTCCGGAATGTGGCGAGATATGAAGGGCTCCTCACCTCCGTGACGGTTGATCTCGGAGTCAAACTCTGCAATCATCCGCCAGCCGACAGAGCTGCCCGTTTCTGGATCGCACGCATCGTGCGTCTGATCCGGATTGCGCGGAGAAACTAAAGCGTCCCGAACCATGGTGGATCGGGACGCCTTTTTTATTGTAAGTTTTATTGTTTTAAACAGATTGTTTACCTTTCTGCCCTTCAAGCCATTCACGTTTTTTGGCCGCATCTTCCGCTTTCTCTTTCGTGACCCGAGTCAGCGTTTTCATCTTTTCAAGCTGTGAACTTATTTGTTCGGCGAGTCCGTCGTTGAGGACTAAGGGTATTTGGGCTTTTTCGACATCCGATTTTTTCATACCCTCGATTTTGCTTTGGAGCCAGATGCCGACTATAGAGGCAACGCCATCTATGAGCTGTTCCTCCGAGAGCTGGCCTATCTCTGTGCGCGCGAGAATGATTTGATTAATATCGTCGGCAAACGCCCTATTTGCAGGATTCATCCGGATCGCCTGTATGGTTTGTTTCACGAATTCTTTCGGGGTGATTTTTCCACTCAAGAGGTTCTCTTCGTTTATCTTATTGAGCTCCTCGAGAACCATATCCCCAATGGTGGGCGCGCTCTCTTGGAGTGACTCTTCCAGCATGCTGCCGATTTCTTCCGGAGTGGCTTTTGTTGGATTTTCCTCTGGGGGTCTGAAACCGCCGCGTTCACTAAACATAAGAATAGAGTGAATTTTTACTCTTCTATAGTAGCAGGTTTTGCGGGAAAAGTCAAGAGTGTGTTTGGGGTAGCGGGTAGAGTGTAGTGTGTATGGGTTTTTAAATAAAAAAAATTGGCGCCGCGCTTTTGAGGGCGGGCGCCAGGTTGGCGTGGATCCGTGGCTATTCGGTTTTGGCGACCTGCATGGCACTCATGCAAGTGCGGAGGTTCTTCGGACTGATCTTGGCGCACCCCCGGAGGTCCACGAGGCCCACATAGAGCTTCGCGATCACGGGGTCGTTCATCCAGGTGCCGGCCTGGATGGGTTCGGCCTCCTCCTTGTCGAACTCGATCACCGTGACGGGGGGCGCGACCATGGTGATCGGATAGATGCTGATCGTCAGCCGCTCCTCGGCGTGGACGGAGGTGGTGATCAGGGTGGCCAGGGTGAACCCCAGCCAGGACAACATAGCCACACGGCGGATGCTCTCCATGATTTCAATCCTTCTCTTCCCCAACTCAATTCGAGTGGAGGCGAAAGTGGGTGTCTTTGTTTTCCCCTTCCGCTCCTGCCCCCGTTTATCAACGGAGCCAACAGTGGAAGGACAAGAAAAAACAGCTGTTCCCGGTATATTCACAAAGAGAGAGAATATGCCAAAAACAGCTATTCTTGATCCAATCACCCCTGGATCATGCTTGGGGTCCCTCTCCAGAGAACCGTGTATATTGTCAACGTTCATTCTTACAAAGACCAGTATAGCACACTTTGAGGGTTTTGTCAATGCCCAATGATGATGTCAATGATGATGTCAATGATGATATTTTAGCTAACCTAAGCCACTTTGGCTGGGTTGAGCGGTTTTGTTTAATCTGATTTCCCCGCCCCCCAGTCACAATGCTGTTGCCCTTTTCGTCGGTTCTATACTATAATAAACATGTTAAATCTATAACTCTCTAACATATGGGACTTTTGAGCAGGTGGAATGCTATTCTCGGGAGAGAACACGGAGGGGGTGCAACGGAACAGGGGGCATCGCAGGTGACGCGTGGAGAGGAGTCGGAGGGGAAAGCCGGTTCGATGGAAGAGGCATATAGTCGTTATTTAGCCGGTGAAACAACGCCTGATCAGATGGCCGAGATGAGCAGGATGTCTATTGAGGATGTGGCCAATAAGCGGCTTGAAGTCGCCAGCGGTGCGTTTTCCGCTTTTCAATCGCGGTATGGCGCCGGGCTTTCTCGCATCGTCGATAAAACCGCGTATGCCGTCAAGATCGGTGTTTTTGCGCCGGATGTGCTTGCGGCTCGGGCAGGTGAAGCGATTTCCGCCAATGTGAAGCAGGGCGTTAATGTTACCGTTGAAGCGGCAAAAAAAGGCGCGATGGCAACCTCCGAGTTTGTCGGCGATCAATACTATTTTACGAGGGCTCGTGCCAAGAAAGCCACACAAGCGGTCGGGGATTTCGCGTGGAATTCCGGCGGGCAAGAGGCGGCGCACTTTGGACGCGATTTTGGAGAGGCGGTGCGCGTGATGTCTACCGGAGAGTCATGGAAACAGCTTGGTCGCGGAGCGATCGAGAAGGCGCAAGAATTTGGTGCCGGTGTGAAATATATCGCCGCAGATTTACCGAAGGATGAAGTCAACAAGTTTTGCGCTGTTCGTTTAGGCAAGACTAGCGGTGAGTTGTGGGGCGATGGGAAAGAAACGGTTTCACAGGCACTTGGCGAGGTGAAGGATACGGTGAGTTCAAAATATGATGCGGCGGCTGAATGGACAACGCTGAAAACAGCCGAGCTTGCGTTTGACGCGCGGATGTCTTTTCTTCGGATGGAAAAAAGAGTGTCAGACACTCGTGGTTGGGCAAGCAAGCGCGTTGGTGCGTGGAAATTGGAGCGTGCGGAAGCAAAAATTATCGAGGTACAGCGCGATTTGGAAGCGCGAAGATGGTCGCTTGCCAAGCTTCAGGAAAAAGTTTTAGCCGGTGAAAACGCTTAATCTTTCTTTTTCTATTTTCACTCATATATATGAGCAAAGACGAAGCCATACAAATTATTCAGGTCGTGCCACAGTTGACTCAAGATGAAAAGGATGCGCTGATCGGTCAGCTCAAGCACGAGACGGTTACCAGTGAGGAGATACAGAATATCGCAAAAACGATTCAGGTGGCTATTCAAGATATTGATGGTGAGCTCGATGATATGAAGACGGGTGGCGTAAAAAGTTTGAAGGGGATTTATGGTGAGGCCAATCGGCAGATTGAAGACGCCGCGGCGGAATACACGGACGACATGACTACAATACAAAAACAATCCGATGCCGTGTTCAGTCAGGCCGCGGATTATCTGGATCAGACGACTGCCGAGGATGTAAAGAAGAAAATGGAGTAAGGAAAAAAAATGAAAACACCCCGACGATTTTGCCGGGGTGTTTTTTGGCAAAAAAACGGGCAGTTCGCCGTTGGCGGAGTGCCCGGATGCGAGGATATTCTTTCTATTATCCCATTGTTTCTTCAAAGCGGGGATTGATGAGCCGTCGCAAGAAGAAATAGTTGAAGAGAAGCGGGGCCAGAACATGCCGGTCGAACCAGAGTCCTGCGCACAGCCAGAAGAATTGCTCCGGAGGGAGTTCCTCTTGGAGCGTAGCGAGTGTAGCAGTCAGTTCTCCGGCGAGACGCGGGTTTTTGAGATTCACATGCATCCTCGTTGTCCTCCATTGGAAATGAGCGAAAAACTCAATACTTTTTGCATTTCATCACGGTTCGTGGAATATGTCAAGATCGCCCCTTTTTTCCCGCGATTTGCTTTTGTACCAGCGTGATGAAGGACTTTGGCGTCATGGTTTTGTTCGCCTTTTTGCCGCGGAGGCGCACCGAGAGCTTGGAGAGTTTAGCTTCTTTGTCCCCGACTACCAACATATAGGGGATTTTTTGTTTTTCGGCTTGGCGGATTTTGTAACCCACCGTGTCGTTTGATGGCTCAAATTCACTCCGGATTCCCGCTTTAAGAAGCATCTTGTGAAGCTTCCCGCACGGTTTGGCGTGCGCCTTGCCTACGGGGATGATGGACGCCTGAACAGGGGAGAGCCAGACCGGAAAGGCCCCCGCGAGGTGTTCGATAAGAATACCCAAGAATCGCTCGGTGGATCCGAGAATCGCCCGGTGGATGACGACGGGTTGTTTTTTTCCACCATCGGCATCGGTATATTCGAGATTGAATCGTCCCGGCAGATTCATGTCGAGCTGAATAGTGGAGAGCTGCCATTGGCGACCCAGCGCGTCTTTGATCATGAAATCGAGCTTTGGGCCATAGAAAGCCGCTTCGCCCACGCCTACTTCGTATTTCCATCCGCGCCCACTGATGAGTTTTTGCAATGCCGCCTCGGATTCTTTCCAGACCGCGGGGTCGCCGATATATTTTTCTTTGTTTGCCGGATCGTGGGTGGAGATGCGTACCCAAAAATCTTTGAAGCCGAAAATTTTGTATACCTTGCCGATGAGATCGAGCATGATTTTAATTTCTCCCTCGATGCCCGCCGGGGTGGTAAACACATGGCAGTCGTCCTGGGTGAGCGCGCGCACGCGGGTGAGTCCCGAGAGTTCGCCGGATTTTTCGTAGCGATAAACAGTTGTGGTACAGGTCCAGCGCAAGGGGAGTTCCCGATACGAGTGCGGCTTGCTTTTGTAGAGCATCATGAAGTGCGGGCAGTTCATGGGCTTCAGGTAATAATTCGCCTCGTCTTTCAAGGACATGGGCGGATACATGGCATCGTACTTCTCGAGGTGCCCGGAGATTTTGTATAAATTTTCTTTGGTGATATGCGGCACCCAGATGGGGGTGTATCCTTTGGCTTCCTGGAGTTCGTTGATGAGCCCTTCGATGAGTCGGCGGACGAGCGCGCCCTTGGGGTAAAAAAGCGGGAGTCCCGCGCCCACTTCGTCCACAATGGTAAAGAGTTCCAAGTCTTCGCCGATTTTTCGGTGGTCGCGTTTTTTGGCTTCCTCGAGCATGGTGAGGTGATTGTTCAGTTCGTCCGCGGTGGTAAATGCCACGCCGTAGACGCGAGTGAGCATTTTATTTTTTTCGTTTCCGCGCCAATAGGCACCCGCGATTTTTGTCAGTTTAAAAGCCCCAAGATCACCGGTTGTGGTCACATGTGGCCCACGACAAAGGTCTACAAATTTTCCGGTGGTGTAGATGCCGGCGACATTCGGTTTTTCGGCCGCCAAATCCTGCGCCTCGTCGGGTTTTATGGCGGTGGTGCCGCGTTCTTTTAGATCCTTGAGCAGGGAAACTTTGTAGTCCTGTTTGCGTTCGGAAAAAAACTCAATCGCCTCGTCGAGTTTCATTTCGTTTCGAGTAAAGGGTTCTTTGCGCTTGATGATTTCCTTCATGCGCTTCTCTATTTTGAGCAGGTCTTGGGGGGAGAGGGGGTTGGGTGTGTCGAGATCATAAAAGAATCCGTTTTCAATCACGGGGCCGACGCCGAGTTTGGTGCCGGGAAAAAGCTCAAGGACAGCGGAGGCCAAGAGGTGGGCGGTCGAGTGGCGGATGGTTTCGATGGGGTATGTGGACATACGCAAATGGCAAATGAAGAGTGAAATTCACTGCTTATCGTATCATGGGGCGGCCGAAAATAAAAGCACCCCGGCGGGTGCCGAGGCGCTTTTTAGAAAGTTTTACGCGATGCTCAGTTTGATGGAGGGGCTCATGGCGGCATTCACCGTTGCGGTTTGAATGTAGATGCCCTTGATACCCGGGGGTTTGACTCTCTTCAGTGCATCAAGAAAGGTGCGAAGATTCTCTACGAGTTTGGTGCTTTCAAAACTTGCCTTACCGATGAGCGCGTGCACATTGCCGCCCTGGTCGTTCTTGAAGAGAATTTTTCCCTTCTTGAGTTCGCCCACGGCTTTCGCAATGTCGTTGGTTACCGTTTCATTTTTTGGATTGGGCATCAAGCCTTTTGGCCCCAACACTTTGGCGGCCTTGGCCATTTTCGGCATCATGGCTGGAGTGGCGATCGCGATATCAAAATCACATTTGCCGCTCTGGACGATTTCCGCCAAGAGCTCTTCGCCGCCCACGAGATCCGCGCCGGCTTTTTTGGCTTCCTCCTCGCGGCCGGACTCAACGAACGCGGCGACTTTCTTGCTCTTACCCACGCCGTGGGGGAGGACGACAACGCCACGCACTTGTTGTTCTGTTTTCTCGAGATTGATGCCCAAACGGAAATGGGCCTCGATGGAGGCGTCAAATTTTGTCTTGGCCGTTTTTTTGGCAAGCTCAACCGCTTCCTCAAGGCTGTATGTCTTTGATGCGTCGATGATCGCCTCGGCGGCCTGGTAACGTTTCCCTTTCATAAAATATATTTCAAGTTATTCCGTTACTTCAAGCCCCATTTGTCGCGCGGTGCCCTCGATGATACGCATGGCGGCATCAAGCTTCTTGGTGTTGAGGTCGGGGAGTTTCTTCTCGGCGATTTCCCGGATTTTAGCTCGGGAAATTTTTCCCACTTTTTCCTGGAGTGGTTTGCCCGATCCTTTGGGGATACCGGCCGCTTTCTTCAGGAGGTCGGCGGCGGGAGGGGTTTTGAGGATAAACGAATAGGTGCGATCTTCGTAGATCGTTATTTCCGCCGGGATGACATTGTCACCCATTTCCCTGGTGGCGGCGTTGAACTTGCTGCAGAATTCTGCGATATTAAGGCCGTGTTGGCCCAAAGCTGGACCAATGGGCGGCGCGGGGTTGGCCTTGCCTGCTTGGATCTGCAGTTTGATGGTAGTTTTTATTTTTTTTGCCATATGATAGAGAGGGTATTTCTGAAGTTCCGCCAATTATATCTTCTTCAGCTGTAAGAAGTCAAGTTCCACGGGGGTCTCGCGTCCAAAGAGGTTAACGAGCACCTTGATCTTGCCGCGCATCTCATCCACCTCGGCCACCTTACCTTCGAAGCCTTTAAACGGTCCGTCGCTGATCTGGACAGGGGATCCGATTGTGACATCGATGGTGTATTTCGGTTCTTCGACGCCCATGCGTTTCATGAGGGATTTCACTTCCTCCTCATCAATGGGGGTGGGGGTCGTTCCCGAGCCGACAAAACCGGTTACGTTCGGCGTATTGCGCACGACATACCAGGAATCGTCGGTGACCACCATCTCCACGAGCACATAGCCCGGGAAGATTTTTTCCTCGACGACGCGGCGTTTTCCGTTTTTGATTTTGATTTTTTTCTCCGTAGGAACCAGGACGTTGAAGATTTTGTCGGACATGTCCATGGTGTCCACGCGCTGTTTCAGGTTGCGGGAGACATTATCCTCATAGCCGGAGTAGGTGTGGAGAACATACCACCTTCGTCCCTGTTGGAGTACTTGTTTTGGCATACGCTTTTTTTTAAAATTATCTATCGATGAGGAGTTCAAGGCCTTTGGAAAACAAGAAATCAAGCGCGGCAAAAAATACGCCCATGCCGAGGCAGGCGCCAACGACAAGCAGGGTGTAGCGAGCCGTGTCGCGCTTTGATGGCCAAATGACTTTTTGGAGCTCCGTCCGCGCTTCGCCGAAATAGGATGTGACTTTATTTTTCAGCGTCATCGTCGTCATAGTATTCAAGGTTTTTAAAAAGACCCCAGAGGGGTCTTTGTGTATCATCCGCATCATACAACCCTCCTTGGATGGCGTCAAGGGGATGTGTATTTTTGTCAGGCGGGTGGATGTGGATAGACGGGCTGACAGAAAATGTAATTCAGGTTATTCTGTAGTTAGACAATAGGAGGCTGTGAGAGAAACCACATGGCTTTCTATAGGTACCGCAGATAAGAGTCCCTTTATAAGGGCTTTTTTTATTGTATAATGGCACCGTGGACTCATGCCCGTGGTGTAATACCCAGTTAGCATCCTAGTGTTGGTGCCTAGGGAAGCGGGTGGAAATCCCGCCGGGTCCACGCCAAAGGCCATCTCTATAATCACGAGATGGTTTTTGATTGCTAAGGCAATTGCGTCGTTCGTTCTGCACAGCCACATACACTCTTTGTGCAAAAGAGCGAAGCGATTTTGCACAACGTTCGCGCATCATCTGAAGTTTTCATCCCGACTTTGCAGGATAAATTTTATTTTCAGACAATGCATTGTTTAATTATCTCCGCCTAAATCTTCATCAACCTAAGGGATGAAAACTTGGGCGGAGGGAAAATCATATATATATGATTTTCCCGTAGCCAGATATGCGTTGTTATCGGATGTAGTCAAAAATACCTTTCCTTAATGAATTTAATTTTTTGGCAATTTTTACGCACCTCCGCTTATCATTGTTGCCACGAAAGACGCAACTGTATAAAGAATTAGAGTGCCAACAAGTGCCAGCAAGCTATAACCCCAAATTTTTAAATATTTCTTTAAATAAGTATAATCTTTTTTGCTCGCACCGATAATTGCGGTAATGATTAGTGCGGGAAATAAAAGAACTGAAGGAATTATCGCAATTATACCAATTGCCCCCAATATAAACATGATTATTTGCATAGAATTTTATGTTAAATTAATTATTTTTCTTATGTATCCTATCACGACCTCGGAAAAATTGCAAAAAAAATTAAAATATAAATCGAGAGAGATTTTTGACTATTTCTGAACTCGTTCTTATGCGGAATTTGGGTATGGAGTATGCGAAAATTTGCAGGTTATACAGAATATGATGTACTGCTTTTTTATGCTGAATCTTGTTGAAATCGTAACACGCAATATGAAACTCCGCTTTTTATGACAGCGTTTTCTCGTCATCCAGCAAGTGCCTCTGCGGTGGCAATCAAATATCCAGATTTTTCACCGCCTTCGCGTGGGTTTGGATGAAGCGTTTGCGGGGTTCAACCTCGGCGCCCATCAGAATATCAAAAATCTGGTCGGCTTTGGTCGCGTCTTCGATGGAAACAATTTTCATGAGGCGCGTTTCAGGATTCATGGTGGTATCCCACAGCTGTTCGGCGTTCATTTCACCCAATCCCTTATAGCGTTGGATGGTGATGCCGCCGATGCTGGTGACGCCTTCATCGCCCTCGGCCTCCTCTTCGACCGCATCGGTTTCGTCCGTATCCGCTGGTTTCGCCTTGTCCGCCTTTCCGGACTTCGCCGCGGTTTCAGCTTTCTTGGCGAGGAATCCTTGCACAATCTGGTCGCGCGCTTCCTCGGTGAAAGCGTAATGGAATTCCTTACCCTTGCTCACGCGGTAGAGTGGTGGTTGGGCGATGTAGATATGCCCCGAGGAGATGAGCGTTGGGAAGTAGCGATAGAAAAGCGTCAGGAGCAGTGTCCGGATGTGCGCGCCGTCCACGTCGGCATCGGTCATGATGATGATGCGGCCGTAGCGCAATTTTTCGATTTCGAACTGTTCGCCGATGTTGGTTCCCATAGCAATGATAAGGTTCCGCACCTGCTCGTTGATGAGAATTTTGTCGATGCGCGCGCGCTCCACATTTAGAATTTTTCCCCGCAAGGGGAGTATGGCTTGAAACTCACGGTTGCGGCCCTGTTTGGCTGTGCCGCCGGCGGAGTCACCCTCGACGATATAGAGCTCGGATTCGGCGGCATCACGCGAAGAGCAGTCTGCGAGTTTTCCGGGCAGGGTAAGGCCCTCGAACGCGCCCTTACGCAGGACGGTTTCACGAGCGGCTTTCGCGGCCGCGCGAGCCTGGGCGGAGAGGATGCACTTGGAGATGATCGCTTCGGCGTCGCGCGGGTGCTCCTCCATGTAAATTTCAAAGTTTTCTGAAAAGACCGCGTCCACGATGGCGCGCACCTCGGGGTTGCCGAGTTTGGATTTTGTCTGGCCCTCAAACTGCGGATCCTGCACCTTGATTGAGACGATAACCGTCAGCCCCTCGCGCATGTCCTCGCCCGTGAGGTTGTCGTCTTTTTCTTTGAGGTAGTTTTTCTTGCGGGCAAAGGCGTTCACGACACGCGTGAGAGATGTGCGGAAGCCCATGATGTGAGTTCCCCCCTCCGGATTGTAGATATTGTTGGCAAAAGCGTGCGACGTTTCTTTGTATTCGTTCGTATATTGAAAAGCGATCTCGACGCCGATGTTCTCCTGAACCTTGGAGGCGTAAAAGATGGAGTCATGCCGTTTTTCCTTGTTGTGGTTCAAGAAGCGGACAAAGGAAGCGATGCCGCCCTCGAAATAGAAACCATAGCGGTAGGGTGCCGCTTTTTTTTCGCGCTCATCAATGACGGTGAGGCTGATACCTTTGGTGAGATAGGCCTGTTGGCGCAGGTGGTCGAGAATCGTCTGCCAATTGAAAGCGATTTCCGGAAAAATTTGCGCGTCTGGTTTGAAAATAATCGTGGTACCCGTTCCGCGCGCGGTTCCTTCCGCTTTGACCTTGGATTGGGGAGTGCCGCGTTTGTATTCCTGAACCCAGAGTTTTCCCTCGCGCTTCACTTCGGCGCGTACCCATTCCGAGAGGGCGTTCACCACCGAGACGCCGACGCCGTGCAGACCACCCGATACTTTATAGCCTCCGCCGCCGAATTTTCCTCCCGCGTGGAGTTTGGTGAGGACGAGCTCGAGTGCCGAGACCTTGAATTGTGGGTGGGTGTCCACCGGGATGCCGCGGCCGTTATCGGTAACTTTGATAATATTGTCGGGCAAAAGATGCACGTTGATTTCCGTGCAGTAGCCGGCCATGGCTTCGTCGATGGAGTTATCCACGACTTCCCAGACGAGGTGATGCAGGCCCTCAATACCAGTGCCGCCGATATACATGCCGGGACGCTTGCGCACCGGCTCCAGCCCTTCAAGCACTTGGATCTGCTGGGAGGTATATCCTTGTTTTTGTTTCTCTTTGTCGGCCATAATCTTAAGATAATATGTTTGCTTATTATACCGAAAGGAATGTACTCGGGCAAGGGGTGGGGACGAGGGGGCTGTGGTCTGTAGACTGCGAGCTGTGATACAATGCGCCTATATATGCCAAATAGAGCGGAGCATCTTACAGAAAAACAGATTCGATTCGGGTTGTGGTGGGCGAAATATAAGGGTTTTTTGAAGACGGCCACCATCGCGGTTTTGGCTGTGGTGAATGTTTTGCTGTGGGGGAAAGTCGTGTACACTCTTTTTGATTATGGCGTTTTGTCCGCCAGACGCGAGCAGGCTCTTGAGCGGTCGCTGGTACAGGGAGGACTCGATTGGCCGACGCTCCTTGCGGGAGGCGGCCCCTTGGCGCTCGAATGGTCGCCGCCATCCGTGCTCGCCTCAAGCCGCGGGAGCGATGTGGTAAGCCAGGTGGAAAATCGCAATCCGGGCTGGCTCGCGCGTTTTCATTCTCGTGTCTTGCTCGGAGATCAGGTCTCGGAGGCCGATGATTTTCTTTTACCCGGGAATACGAAATATATTTTCGCCTCTTTTCCGTCCGCCCGCGGGGCTCCGAGTTTTAATATCACGGATGTCCGCTGGGAGCGTGTTACTCCTGCTGACGCGGAAGGGGATGCTACCGCGTTTGTCGCCGCGCGCGCGAATTTTGCCATTGAGAAAGCGGAGTTTCTTCCGCCCGCGGAAGGGCTTCCATCGCGCGTCGGATTTGAGGCGGTGAATCAAGCCGCCTACAGTTTTTGGGAGCCGAGGTTTATTGTCCTGCTCTGGCGCGGATCATCGCTTGCTGGTATTCAACGCACGGTTATGAATCAGTTTCGCGCAGGAGAGCGGCGTTCGGTGGAAATCAATCTTATCGACCGGCTTACGGCCGTTTCCCGCGTCGAGGTTATCCCTGATGTGAATGTGTTCGACTCGGCGGCGTATATGCCACCGGCGGGGGAAACACAGTAGGGTTCAAATGACTAATGTCCAATGTCGAATATCAAATGAATTAGGACTTACGCGCTTCCGCCCGGGAGTCCTGTAATTGTGGAACTTCCCATGGCGGAAGCCACAGGGGTTTGACCAATCTCTTCGTTAAAAGGCTCTGCTCTTGCTCGCCGTAGCTCTACTACGCCTCGCAACATCCTCGCCTTTTGCCTCGACCTTGGTCAAACGCGTAAGTCCTATGAATGTCAAAAGTGTTCATTGCGGGTCATTTATTCGTCATTGGAAATTAGATATTCGTCATTTCCCTAACATCTGTCCGCTATGCTCCAATCCCTCCGAGCGCGCGTCCGCTATTTCGACTGGACGCTTTTTGGAGTCAGCCTGGTACTTCTGACGCTGGGCCTTGTGGCAATTTACAGTATTGACCTCAATCGAGGGCAGGAATTTTTGAATTTCCGTAAGCAGATTGCCTTTGCGGTGGCGGGAATCGCGGTTTTTTTGGGAATCGCCCTCGTGGATTGGAGATTTTTCCGTTCGATGGTGTGGCCGTTGTATGGCGCCGGGTTTTTGAGCCTTCTCGGGGTCATGGCTACCGGCGACACGCACCGCGCCACAGCGAGCTGGTTTACTTTTGGGGGATTCGCGCTCCAGCCGGTGGAGTTTGCCAAGGTGATTCTCATTCTTACCCTGGCTTTCTATTTCAGCAAAAACGGATTTCTTCCGAGCATCAAAACCGTGGCGCAGAGTTTTGCGCTTTTTGCCGGATATTTTATTCCGGTGCTCCTTCAGCCGGATTTGGGCGGCGCGGGCATGCTTTTTTTCATCTGGATTTTCATGCTTCTTTTTTTGCGCCTGCCTCGTCGCTATTGGCTCATTCTGATTTTTACTGGAATAGCGGTCGCGATCGTGAGTTGGGCTTTTGTTTTCAAAGATTATCAGCGCGAGCGAGTCCTCGTATTCTTGGATCCCGGGCGTGACGCGCTCCATCGCGGTTATAATGTGACCCAGTCGCTTGTGGCCGTTGGTTCAGGCGGAATGTTTGGACGCGGCCTTGGAGGAGGATCGCAAAGTCAGCTCCGGTTTTTGCCCGAGGCGCAGACGGATTTTATTTTTGCCGTGTTGGCCGAGGAGCTTGGGTTTGCCGCCATTATCCTTCTCCTGTGCGCTTATGGATTTTTGCTCTACCGGCTTTCGGAGGCGGCCTCGCGGACGACGGATAATTTTCCTCTGTTTGTCATCGTGGGCGCCATGGCGTTTTTTGGGATGGAGGCCGTGGCCAACATGGGTATGAATTTGGGCCTTTTGCCGATTGCCGGACTCACCCTGCCGCTGGTGAGCTATGGGGGAAGTTCCTTGCTTTCAAAATGCATGTTGCTTGGTATCGTGCAGAGCATGAGGATAAGGAGTTACTAAAATAGGACTTACGCGTTTGACCAAGGTCGAGGCAAAAGGCGAGGATGTTGCGAGGCGTAGTAGAGCTACGGCGAGCAAGAGCAGAGCCTTTTAACGAAGAGATTGGTCAAACCCCTGTGGCTTCCGCCATGGTAAGTTCCACAATTACAGGACTCCCGGGCGGAAGCGCGTAAGTCCTATAAAAATAAAAAGAGCCACCTGTGGTGGCTCTGCGTCCCGCTTTTGTTCTTTAGGGGGTCAGACGTGAGTGCTCTTGCGGTGCCGCTTTGATCCGCTGCGTCGTGGTTGGAGGCGTCTTAATCAGCACGGTTCCCTGCCTGTTTGTCGGCGTAGGCGGGGATCCCATAAAGATGCCGTGGAGTTTCCAGACGCCTTCGTATCGACGAAAGACGATGCCCCATCGGCAGATAGAGTTCGCGCTCACGTTGATATCGCCGTGCGTGAAAAAGGGCTCGAAGGAAAACGAGTTTCCGAACACGAGATTTTCTTGCCGCCCGAGCGCTATTTGCATGGCGCGAGCCTCTTGCTTGATACGGGAGGCAATCCGCGAGAATTCCGTGCTGTTTGCGGAAAAGAAGTGCAGTCCGTCCGGGTTATCGGCGCAGCACGCACTGCTTCCATAGACGACGGTGCCGTCTTTGGTCATTTCGCCAAGGCGTTTGATGTCGCCATTCGTGAGATGTTTGACTGCCGTCCTGGCAAGCTTGGTGAGCTGTGCCTGGTCGGAGTCGATTATGACTTGGGAAGTAAACAGGAAAAGAACAAAGATGGTCTCCATGAAACCCTCCTCGGTTGTGAGAGATGTGAATAATAGATTACTGCATTTTGGAGATCGTGTCAAGGGTGCATGGAACAGTGGGGGTTGACGGTATTTGAGTCTTGGGATATACTAAGAATCGAATTTCAGATATCCTCATATAGATAGACACTATGGCTACACAACTTGCCGCGCAGACGCGTGAAAAAATAGGAAGACAGGCAAAACAGCTCCGCAAAGTGGGGTTGATTCCCGCCGTGCTTTACGGATATGAAACAAAGCCGCAGAATATCGCCGTGGAGTACGAACCGTTCCTCAAGGTCTATAAACAGGCAGGGGGATCCACGTTGGTTGATTTGTCCGTGGGCGGCGGTGAGCCGACCAAGGTGCTGATCCATGACTATAGCGTGGATCCACTGACCGATCGTTTCACGCACGTGGATTTTTATCGGGTGAACATGAAGGAGAAGATTACAGCCACTATTCCTGTTGTGTTTATCGGTGAATCATTGGCGGTAAAAGCCCTGGGGGGATTGCTGGCAAAATCTTTTGATGAGGTGGAGGTGACCTGTCTGCCGGGAGATCTCGTTTCCGGGATCGAGGTGGATATTTCAACGCTTGCCACTTTTGACGACATTTTGCATTTGAGCGATATCAAACTTCCAAACGGGATTGAGCTTATTTTAAAGACCAACGAGGTGCTCGCCAAGGTGATCCCGCCGCGCAGTGACGAAGAGATCGCGTCTTTGACGGAGAAGGTGGAGGTTAAGGTGGATGGAATAAAGGTGGCCACCGAAGAGAAGAAGAAAGAAAAAGAAGCGGCGGAAGCGGCGGTTAAAGATGGAGAAAAAACGGAGAAAAAAGAAGAGAAAAAATAAGCCGGTTTGCATGAGGAGGATTATCGCGCGCATTGTAAAATTTATTCAACGGAAGCATGTTTTTTTTGAGGTCGCCGCTGGCGGCCTCTTGCTCGTTTTGGCACTCCTCGCGCTCCAGTCTGCGTGGTACAGTGTATTGCCAATCGAGGGCGGGGTGCCGATTTTAAATGAAGCTGAGCCCAATCGTCGTGCGCTGGATGGCATGCAGGTGGAGGAAGGGTTGGGGTACCCGCCGATAGTCGCTGTGATGGTAGAAAACATGGAGGAAGCCCAGCCGATTTCCGGATTGGATCAGGCAAGCGTAGTGTTTGAATCGGTGATGGAAGCCAATATCACCAGATTTCTGGCGTTTTTTACGCTGGGCGGTGTGGATAGTAGTGGCAAAAGCTCCATCGGTCCGGTGCGATCAGCGCGGCCATATTTTTTGGATTGGGTACGAGAGTTTGATGCCCTTTACGCGCATGTTGGATCAAGTCCCGAGGCCGACGCGCTTATTAAACAGGGGGCGGTGCGTGACTTGGATCAATGGTTCCAGAGTCAGTATTTTTGGCGCGACACGAGCCGTCCGCGTCCACATAACGTGTATACCTCGCTTGAACTGCTCAAGCGCGCGGCGGATAAAAAAACAATTACAGAGACAAAGATTGAAGCGTGGAAATTTAAAAATGATGCCGCTCTTGAACAGCGCGGTACCGCGGAGGCGATCGCGGTTGGGTATGCCGAGCCCTATCGCGTGGTCTGGAAGTATGATCGCGAGCGCAACGCGTACGCGCGCGAGCAGTGGGGTGGCCCGCACCGGATGACGGACGGCGCGGCTTTGCGGCCAAAAAATATCGTGGTGGCATGGCTTCCGATGAAGGTGCTTGATGAGGTGGGACGCAAATGGTTTGGTACGATCGGTAGCGGTGAGGCGGTGGTCTTCCGCGACGGCGAGGCGATCCGCGGCACCTGGCGCAAATCCGCTCGCGAGGAGCGCATGCGTTTTTTTGACGACAAGGGTCTCGAAGTGGTTTTCAATGCCGGACAGATGTGGATAGAAATTGTGCCGGAGGGGATGAAGGTGGAATTTGAAGTATAGA
>JBBTTG010000017.1:0-34626 GCA_038064355.1 Patescibacteria group bacterium | reverse complement strand
TGGCACAAGATTTAATTGGGATAATGGAACAAGAAATGCGGTTACGAAACTATAGCCGAAGAACGATTGAGGCATACACTCATGCGGCGCGAGAATTGTTCCAATTCTACAAAAAACCTCTGCGAGAACTTCGCGATGACGACATAAAGAAATTTTTAGGGTCTAAACTTGATCATGGTTGTTCAAGTCAAACTATTGCACTCTATGCGAATGCGATTAACTTTGTTTTTAGGGAAATCTACAAACAAGCTGATTTTAATCCAATCCGCCATCCCAAAAAAACTCATAAACTCCCGGAAATACTTTCGCGTGAAGATATGAAAGCGCTTTTGCAAGCAACCAATAATATAAAACACCGCACGCTTCTTGCGCTTGCATACGGAGCAGGGCTTCGCGTAAGCGAAACTGTAAATGTACGAGTGTGCGACGTAGATTTAGGTACGAAAATGATACATGTGCGGCAGGGCAAGGGGAAAAAGGATCGCGTAAGCGTATTATCGGACAAAATTATAAATGATTTGAAAATATGCGGCGGGGGAAGAATCGGAAGCGCGTATCTTTTTGAGAGCGAACGCGGGGGAAAACTTACTCCCGCGACCGCTCAAAAAGTGTTTTACCAGTGTCTGCGCAAAGCCGGTATTAATAAACCGGCTTCTTTCCATTCCCTCCGTCACAGTTTCGCCACGCATTTGCTGGAAAATGGAGTTGATGTCCGCTATGTGCAGGAATTGCTTGGACACGCGAATATCCGAACTACACAAATTTACACCCACGTTACCAATCCGAAACTCAAAAATATCAAAAGCCCGCTGGATTGAGCGCCCCCCGCCGTCCGTGGCGGGTTTTTTGTTTTTCCGTTATACTTAAGAGATGACTATGTCATTACCATGGCCTGTTTTTGGGCACAATCAAGTCCGTGATTTCCTCGGGGAGAGTTTACGCCAGGGAAAACTCCACCATGGGTATCTTTTTCTTGGTCCGCATGGAGCGGGGAAGGCCTCTGTCGCGCGCTGGCTCGTGCAATCCGCCACCTGCCTTTCTCCGTCTGAAGGGGTTGCCTGTGGAGCGTGTTTTTCTTGTAAAAACATTATGAGCGGGAGCCATCCGGATATTTCTTGGCTTGATGCCGCGGTTTCCGGAGGCGTGGAAGAAGTGCGAAAGATTATCGGCGAATTGAGCCGGAGCGCTTTGCTTGGCCGCGTCCGGGTGGCGGTGGTGGAAAATGCGTCTTCTTTGACGCGAGCGGCGCAAAGTATTTTTTTGAAAACTCTAGAAGAGCCGCATGAGAAGAAACTCATGGTTTTTATTTCCGGCGAGCCGCTGTTGCCAACCTTGCTTTCCCGGATGCAGCAGGTGCATTTCCGGCTGGTGTCACCGGGGGCTATAGAGCAGGCACTCTGTGATCGCGGGGAAACGGCCGAGCGGGCGCATGAGCTTGCGGGTGTTGCCGCCGGAAGACCGGGAGTGGCCATTGCCCTTGCTTCCTCGGCTTCCTGGAAAGAATACGAGACGCGCCGTGGTGCTTTCCTTTCGCTTTTTTTGGGAGAGGGTTTGACGTTTAATACGTTTGCCCAAGAGATGCTTGGCAAGGGGCTTGATGACGCGCGGGAGGAGTGGGGGCATTTTTCTGAAATCGGATTGGGTCTCTTGCGGGAGATGTATACCCTCAAAACTGGCGCGGATGGCGGAGCGGGCGAGTCCGCGGAGCGGCATTTTGGGGCTTTGGCACGGCGTGCGCCTCTTTCAAAGATAGGGTTTTGGGCGAAAGAGCTCCTGCGGTCTCGGTCGTACGTGGCAGGGAATACCGATCCGCGCTTTGTCCTTGAAAATTTTTATTTAATGATTCATTCTTAATCACTATGCGTCCGAAATATCGTGTTTTCCTTATTCTGCTCGCTTTGCCTCTCTTGGGTCAGCAGTGCATTCGTTTTGGCGGCGGGTCTTCAGGCACCGACGGCGGCGTCTATAAAAGTGTGAATATGGGCAATGAATGGCGCCAGAAATCTGCCATTCCAACCATCACCGGCTCGCCTCGCACGTTTGGTTCAGCGAATATCGTTATTTTGTCGCAAGACCCCGCTGACCGTTTGGCGCTTTATGCCGGCACGCGGGAGAATGGAATGCACTATACCTATGACGGAGGAGAAACATGGAGACAGCCAAAGGAGCTTGCAAATGGGGCGGTGAGCGCCGTTGTCGTGGATCCAAAAGATAAGTGCACGGTATACGTCGCGACCGCGAATAGGATATTAAAAACCACCGACTGCAGTAGGTCTTATGCGGAAAGCTATCGCGACGCGACGACGATCTCGGCGCTTGCCGCGGATCATTTTAATGACGGCCATTTGTATCTTGGCACCGAGAAGGGCGCCGTTTTGAAGAGTACCGATGGCGGCCGTACCTGGGGACTCCTGCAGGATTTCAAGGGGAAGATTATTGATATCGCCGTCAATTTGAAGGACAGCCGGATCGTGTACGCGGCCGTTTCGCGCCGCGGAGTTTGGAAGAGTACGGATGCGGGGCGGAGCTGGCAGGATTTAACCGATGGATTCAAGAAGCTTTCCGGTTCAACCGACATAAAGCATCTTGCTATAAGCGGAGCAAACGCGGAAACCGTCGTCATGGCCTCGAAATACGGTTTGATCCGGAGCAAAGACGGCGGCGCATCGTGGGAGCCGTTGACCCTTCTTACAAAAGCGGGAAGCGTCGAAATTGACTCGTTGGCCCTTGACCCGAAGAATGCAAACCGCCTATACTATGGCACGGCCTCGACTTTCTATAAATCAGAGGATGGGGGGGCGACTTGGTCGACCAAGAAGCTCCCAACGAGCCGTGCCGGTGCCGCGCTTTTGGTGGATGCCGGGGATTCAAATGTGGTCTATCTGGGCGCGTTCAAGATTGCAAAGTAACTATGAACATCGACAGCTATAGAAATGATTTTGAGAAAATTATTGAACACTTAAAGGGTGAACTCGGGGCGTTGCGCACTTCACGGGCGACCCCGGCGCTTGTGGAGCATATTTCAGTGGAGGCATACGGCACCCATCAGCCGCTCAAAACACTGGCCTCCATGAGTGTTCCGGATCCAAGGACGCTCATTGTGGAGCCGTGGGATAAATCGATTATCAAGGAGATGGAAAAAGCTGTTGCCGCCGCTGGCACCGGCCTTAACCCCGTCAACGATGGTAATGTCCTAAGGATCGTGCTCCCGTCGCTCAATGAGGAGAGCAGGAAGCAGCTCGTGAAACTTCTTTCTTCAAAAGTGGAGGAAGCGAGGGTTGCCGTTCGCGGCGTTCGAGAAAAGGTGCGCACGGTGATTCAGGTGGCGGAGAAGGCCAAAGAGATGAATGAAGACGAGCGCTATCGCTTGCAGGAAAAACTCGATTCGGTTGTTGGCGAATATAATGAACGCATCAAGAAGCTCGGCGAGGACAAGGAGCGGGAAATTATGACAGTTTAAATATGAGAGACGGCGGCGAGGAGGCAAAAATTTATTCTTTTCCGGATCGCGGCAAGGCCCATCGAGAAGAGTGCCGTGCCGTTGTTGAAGAGGCCATTGAGGAAATTGTCAAAATTAAAGACCGATTGGAGGCGAGTGAGAAAGAGAGGGTGTCTATCATTGAAGTGCTTCAACGATGGCGCGGAGAGTTTCAAAAGAAAATCATTCCCATGGAAGATGCAAAAAAGGTATTGGGATATATGCGAGAATTGCGCGGGCTCTTGGAAGATCGGGATGCTTCCATAGAAAAATTACGCGGAAGTCTCATGTCATATGAGGAGGGTGTTGCAAGGGCAGAAAATCTAGACATTGTGGATGAAATTTTATGAATCAAACATCTTCCGAGCAGTTTGGTTTTATGGAAAAAATTGTTTCTTTGTGCAAGCGACGCGGATTTATTTTTCCGGGATCGGAAATCTACGGAGGGCTCGGCGGCACATGGGATTATGGTCCCTTGGGGGCGCTCATGAAGAATAATATCCGTGAATTATGGAAAAAGAGATTCGTACAGGAGCGCAATGATGTTGAATATATCGAAGGCGCGATCCTGATGAATCGGCGCGTATGGGAGGCCTCGGGCCACGTGGAGGGGTTCACGGATTTACTCGTGGAATGTAAAAAATGCCACGCGCGGTTTCGGGCGGATCACATGGAAGAGGGGCAGTATGTGGGCCAGGGAAAGGCAAAGGCGAAAAATCAATGCGCCATGTGCGCCGGCAAGGAATTCACCGAGCCGCGGCAATTTAACATGATGTTTGAGACCTATATCGGTCCTGTCCATGAGGAAGGTCATAAGGTTTTTTTGCGTCCGGAGACCGCGCAGTCCATGTTTACGAATTTTAAAAACGTCCTCGAGAGCACTCGCCGCCGTCCGCCTTTTGGCATCGCGCAGGCGGGGCGCTGTTTCCGAAACGAAATTCAAACCGGTAATTTTATCTTTCGAAGCCGTGAGCTTGAAATCGCGGAGATCGAATACTTTGTGAAGCCGGGAGAGGATGAGAAGTTTTTTGATCACTGGCTTGATGAGTGGGAGAAGTTTTATCTCGATTTGGGCATCCACAAAGAAAAACTTCGGCGCTATGAACATCCCAAGGAGAAACTTTCCCATTATTCCAAGCGCACAGTGGACATAGAGTATGAATTTTCTTTCGGCTGGGGCGAGATCGCGGGGGTGGCGAACCGCACGGATTTCGATCTCAAACGCCACAGTGAGTTTTCCGGACAGGACCTTTCTTATTTCGACCCGGAGAGCGGTGAGCGCTCTACCCCGTATGTGATTGAGCCGACCATGGGCGTGGATCGCGCCATGGCGACCTGTCTCATGGATGCGTATGAGGAGGTAGAGGGCGGACGCACGACGACGACAGAGTCAAACAAGGAAGCGGAAATGGTGTTGCGCCTGCATAAATCAATCGCGCCGATCAAGGTGGCTGTTTTGCCGCTTTCAAAGAAAGAACCGCTTACGCAACTCGCATCGGGCATTGCCCGGGATCTTCGAAAAATGTTTTTTACGGCCTATGACGAAACCGCGTCTATCGGACGTCGCTACCGTCGCCAGGATGAGATTGGGACGCCACTCTGTGTCACGGTGGATTTTGAATCCGTGGAGGATAAAAAAGTAACCGTTCGCGATAGAGATACGATGGCTCAGGAGCGCGTCGCCATTGCCGAGCTTCCTGCCTATCTCGCCCATAAACTCGAGGTTTAATTTTTTGTTTTTTCTATGGAGCATAAACATTCCCATCAGAAGTTTACCCTGAAAAACGGCTTAAGAGTGATTTTTGCCCCCATGCCCGCGACCCAGGCGGCCACGGTGCTGACGCTTTTTAGTGTCGGGTCGCGCAACGAGACGCACGCCCTGAACGGCGCAGCCCACTATATTGAACACATGATGTTCAAGGGCACGGAAAAGCGTCCCACCACGCTTGATATCTCGCGCGAGCTTGATCGCGTCGGCGCCGAATATAATGCATATACCGGCAAAGACCGCACCGGTTATTGGATCACCACGGCCCAAAGGCATTTAGAGCTTGCGTTGGATGTTACTTTTGACATGCTCTTGCACTCAAAATTTGACCACGAAGAGGTGGAGCGAGAGCGCAAGGTGATTATGGAAGAGATGAAAATGTATGAGGAGAATCCGCTCATGCATATTGAGGATCTTTTTGAGAGAGCGATGTTTGCGGGACACGAACTTGGGTGGAATATTGCCGGCACGAAGGAAACTATGGCGGGGATCGGGCGAAAAGAACTCGTGGCATTCAAGCAGCGTTTTTATTATCCGCGCAATACCGTCGTGATTGTCGCGGGCAGTTTCAATGAAGCACAAACTCGCCAAAGCATTGAAGAGCATATGGCGGGATTCCGCTCCGGCCCCAAAACTCCAGAACGCCTTCATCCTTTCCATTTCAAAAAAGCTTCAAAAGTCGCGCTCCACAGACAGCAGGTGGATCAGGTGCAGTTAGCGCTCGGTTTTCCTTCCTACGGGTATGGCCACAAGAGTCTGCCTGCGTTGCATCTTTTGAATGTGGTCCTCGGCGGGAACATGAGCTCGCGTCTTTTTATCTCCGTGCGCGAACGGCGAGCATTGGCGTATTCGGTGCGTTCTTCTGCCGATCAATACGCGGAGACGGGGAGTTTTAAAGTTCGCGCCGGACTTGACGCATCGCGCGTTGAAGAGGCAGTGCATGTGATTTTGGACGAGCTCGAAGCGATCAAACAGGGAGTTTCGGCAAAAGAACTCGCGGACGCCAAGGAGTATACGCGCGGAAAGCTCGGTCTTGCTCTTGAGGACAGCGCGGAGCTCGCGACTTGGTATGGGGATCAGGAGCTTTTTTTGCGTAAAATGAAAACACCGGATGAACAGCTGAAAAAGATCGATGCGGTTACTTTGGCGCAGGTGAAGACGGTGGCGCAAGATTTGATCAAGCGCGACAAGTTGCGCTGTGCCATCATCGGGCCCTGGAGCGATAAGACAAAATTCACCAAACTTTTTTAGCTATGCGGAAGCTCGTTGTGGCCAATTGGAAAATGCAGATGACCGTTCGGGAGAGTGCTCGTGTGGCAAAGACGTTTACCCGGCGGAAATGGCCGTTTGGCATTGAGGTGGCGATCGCTCCCTCTTATCTCGCGCTCTCCGTGGTTGGTCAAACCCTGCGCGGCTCGGCCCTCAAACTTGCCGCGCAGGATGCGTCTCCGGAACAGCGGGGAGCTTTTACCGGAGAAGTGTCGCCGCAAGATCTCAAAGAGCTTGGCGTGCGGTATGTTCTCGTCGGACACTCCGAGCGCAGGCGGTTTTTTTTGGAAACTGATGAGCTCGTGTCCCATAAAGTACAAGCAGTGGCGGATGTGGGTATGGTCCCCATTCTTTGCGTGGGGGAGACTCGCGAAGAAAGGGAATCCGGGATGACCTGGGAGGTGGTTTCAAGGCAGGTGTCCAAGGCGCTCCCAAAAAATTTTCCGAAGCAGGGTTTAGTGATCGCTTATGAACCGGTGTGGGCGATTGGGACCGGGAAAGCGGCGAAGCCAGCGGATGCTTCCGCCGTGCATCGAGATATCGCGGCGCTTCTCGAGAAGCGTTTCGGGGCATCATCTGATGCATGCCGAATTCTGTATGGCGGCAGCGTGGATGCGAAAAACGCCGCTGCGTTTGCCGCGGAAGAACGGGTGGATGGCTTTTTGGTCGGCGGCGCGAGCTTGAAGGCTGAATCACTTGCGGCCATCGCCGGAGCCTGTCTTTTATAAAATATGCAGGTTTTGCAGATCATCTCTGTTGCTATCCTCCTTATCGCCGCATGCCTTGCCGCAGTGATACTTATTCGAAAGATACCCCAGTTGAGTCTTATTGATATTGAGGCCGAGGTAAAACCAAAAGAGAAGGTGGTAGAGGAGAGGATTTTACGGGAGCGGTTAAAGAGAAAACTGGATGAAGCGCGAAGTCGCGTGCGATGGATTGAAAAGATGTTTGGAACTATAACACTGCGTCTGCGGGAGTGGTGGGGAAAACTGGAGATGCTTGAAAGGAAGCTCGGCATTCTTCACGGCGGCATGAAAAAAAAAGAAGCATCGATGGATGCGCTTTTTGCCGAGGCGGAAGCAAACGTGGAATCTGACCCAAAGCGTTCAGAAAGGGTTTATCTTGAGATTATTAAGACTGATCCCAAAAACGTGCATGCTTATAGCGGGATAGCGGAGCTTTATATCTCTGAACGGCAGTGGGTGGAGGCAAAAGGGACATTGGAATTTTTGATGAAGGTTGACACTACAAAGACTGATCGATATGCCTTTCGTTTAGCGGAAATCGCACGGGAGGAGGGGAGTCTGGAAGAGGCGATGGAGTTTGCCTGGCGTGCCGTGGAGGTTGGGGGCAATGAGCCGCGGTACCTTGATTTTTTTATAGAAATGTCTATACTGTGTAAACACCGGCGAAACGCGGAGCGCGGGCTGCGGATGCTTCAAGAAGCCAATCCGGAAAATGCGAAGATCCCGGAGTTTGAAGCAAGGATACTGGCTTTGTAGGGTCGAAGCGCCGACTTAGCTCAGCGGTAGAGCAACGGTTTTGTAAACCGTAGGTCCAGGGTTCAAATCCCTGAGTCGGCTCCAGCATACCTTTTGAAGTTGCGCAGTAGGGCATGCGCACAGTTAAGGAAAAGGATAGATGCGAGTTGAAAATCATATACTCTATAGTGAAAAATATGATCGCTATTATATTGGCTCCACAGGAGATATAAGCGCGCGTTTGGGCAGGCACAATTCTGGAGCCACTCAATCAACAAAAGCTTGTCGACCATGGGTTGTGGTTCATCAAGAATCGTTTGATACCAGAACCGAGGCTCGAAAGCGCGAGATGCAAATTAAAAAATACAAAGGAGGAGGAGCTTTTAAACAGTTGGTAGAAGTTGGGGCAGGTACCGAAGCGGTCAAACGGGACAGACTGTAAATCTGTTGGCCTTGTGCCTTCCAAGGTTCGAATCCTTGCCTGCCCAATTCCAGTCTTGTATCCAGACTGCCACTCTAAAAAAAGCATGCCGTTGTAGCTCAGTTGGTAGAGCACGTCCTTGGTAAGGACGAGGTCACCGGTTCAATCCCGGTCAACGGCTCCATAATTCAATCGAGGAGGGGAAATCAGTTGGTACCCAGCATCTGTGGGGTCAACGGCTCCAGAATAAATAAATTTATATGTCACAGGATAATCTCATCAAGATTGAGTGCACCGAGTGCCACCGTGTGAATTATATGTCACACAAGAACAAGAAGATGATCAAGGGTCGCCTTGAGCTTCAGAAGTTCTGCAAGTGGTGCGGTAAGCACATAAAACACAAGGAAACGAAATAAGGTGGTGGGTAAGGGGGGTTGGGGAGGGGGGTGGGTATATCCCATAAACATTTCAACTGTTTGCCTCATTTACTTTTACTATGAATCCCATCATTAAAATCCTTATTTTCGCGGATGTTTTTTTGTTTTCCGGATTGGGTTTCATGACGCCGATTCTTGCCATCTTTATCAAGGATAACTTGCCCGGCGGAAGTATCGCCGCCGCGGGTATCGCTTCAACGGTTTATCTCGTCACCAAGGCGGTGCTCCAGATTCCGCTTGCGCGATGGATGGATCGTGAACCGGCGAATGTCCGTGAATTTTGGACGATGATTTTTGGATATCTCGTAGTGGCACTCATCCCGTTTGGTTACCTCGTTATTCGAAATGTCCAAGATCTGTATCTCCTGCAGGTGTTGCACGGCATCGGCGCGGCGATCGGGTATCCGGGATTCATGGCCATCTTCACGAAGTTCGCGGATCATGAAAAGGCCGCGATGTCATGGAGTACCTACTCCACGAGTGTTATCATCGGCATGGCTATCACAGCGGCAGCTGGGGGATGGCTCGGTGAGGCATACGGGTTTGCTACGGTGTTTGTAGTGGTGGGTCTTTTTGCCGCCCTCTCATTTTTTTCGACACTCGGACTTTTTCTTTTTTACGATCAAATGAAAACCAATCATCCGGACAAAGGAAAATCATTCCGCGAGCGGCTTGCTTCCGCCCTACGTTCGCAAAAACACCCCATCGTTCCGCCGGGGAAATTGGATATTAAATAATAATTTTTTATGCCGGAAGAAAAAATACCAAAAATGCCCCCGCCGGAGGTTATTGAGGAAGAACTCGAGAGATTGCGGCGAGAGCAAAATCCAAGGAAATACGGGCGCAGGGATGAGGGGAAAAGAGAGCAGCCGCGCGTGTCGGTTCCAGAGTATCATGAGCCTCCGTCAGAGAGGCGGCAATAATTAAAACGTAGCAATGCCTTGGGGGCATCGTATAATGGTAGTACAAGGGTCTCCAAAACCCTTAACGTAGGTTCGATTCCTACTGCCCCCGAAGCATTTCTGTGTGCCACTTTTTTGTATGAACCAAATTTTTTTCTCATTTTCGGCTACGGAGTTCCGAAGGATATTTTCAAAGATGAGAATTATAATTTTTATTTGAAAACGGTTTTTAACCGAATTTATGATCGTGTTACGGAAGGAAAAATCAAAAAGCCCGTGATTCTCTGTGGCGGCGGCAAGACGGATTGTTATAAACCTAGTAAACATGTGCAAGCGGTGAGACAATGGTGGGAAGGGAAGCTTAAAGAAATTGAAAAGTAAAGATCATATGACACAGACTCCGCGCGAAGAGGGACAGCGATTCAGTGAACTTGCTATTGCTCCAAATCTCCTCGCCATCCTCGAAGAGAATAAGTTTTTTACTCCAACGCCGATTCAGTATCAGGTGATCCCGCCGGCGCTTGAAGGGAAGGATGTTGTCGGCATCGCCCAGACAGGGACAGGCAAGACGATGGCATTCGGTATCCCGATGATCCAACGCCTTGCCCTGAATAAAGGGCAGGGGTTGATTCTTGTACCTACTCGGGAGCTGGCAGTGCAGGTCAATAGCGTGCTTGAGCTTCTTGGGCGTACACTCAAACTGCGCACGGCGGTGCTCATCGGTGGCGCGTCGATGTATATCCAGCTTCAACAACTTCGCCATAATCCGCATATAGTGGTGGCCACTCCCGGGCGGCTGGCGGATCACTTAAAGCAGAGGAGCTACTCTTTAGGGCAAATTAAAATTGTGGTACTTGATGAAGCTGATCGGATGCTCGATATCGGGTTTTTGCCGGAGATTCGTCGTATTCTTCTTGCCACCCCAAAGACCCGCCAAACCATGCTTTTTTCGGCTACTATGCCGCAGGAGATTGCGCAGATTGCCGCCGCGTTTATGTCCCTGCCGTTGCGTATCGAGGTGGCGCCGGCGGGCACTGCCGCGAGTAATGTGAGGCAGGAGATTTTTGTGGTGACCAAGGAGGAGAAGGTGCAACTTTTGGAAAAGGTACTCGATGACCATAAAGGGTCGGTGTTGGTTTTTTCAAGGACAAAGCACGGAGCGAGTAAGATCACAAAGGCGGTGCGCCATATGGGGCATACGGTTGCCGAGATTCATTCCAATCGCTCCTTCCCACAGCGCCGAGCCGCGCTTGATGGGTTTAAAACCGGAAAATTCCGGGTGCTGATCGCCACGGATATCGCCGCGCGTGGCATTGATGTTACCGGTATCTCACTTGTGGTGAATTTCGATCTCCCTGATAACTTGGGAGATTATGTGCACCGCATAGGGCGAACCGGGCGGGCGGGGAATTCCGGCCAGGCGATTTCATTCGCCACCCACCAGGAGCGTTCCGATATTCGTCAAATTGAACGGTTGATCAAGAAGACGATCCCGATCCTCGCCTTGCCAGTCTTACCGCCGCGTCGGGTGGCTCCGGTGGGGGAGCCAAGGCCACCACAGAGTTATCCGCCTCGACAAGGGCATGGGGGATTTCCCCGTTCACCGGGTGGAAGACCCGGTGGAAACAAACGATTTTCCCAAGGACGACGGAAGTGGTAGTGCTTATGAGGCGATATTTTCCATATATTATCATAGGTGTCGCGAGCTTTTTTTTTGCGACGATAGTGCATGCCGCCACCCTCGCGGATCGTCTCAAAGGACAAATACTGCTTGATATAAATGGAAAAGGCGAGGCGTGGTATGTCTATCCCAAAGACGGCAAGCGATATTTTTTAAGTCGTCCAGATGATGCGTTTGCGATTATGCGCAAGCTCGGGATCGGTATCACAAACGCGGATTTAGACAAAATTTCAACCACTGAAAATCCTTTTGTTCCCGGCGCGCTCGCAAAGCGGCTTGCGGGGAGCATTCTCTTGCAGGTGGAGTCCAGGGGGGAGGCATGGTATGTGTCGCCAAAGGACTTGAAGCGTTATTATCTTGGCAGGCCGGCAGACGCGTTTCGCGTGATGTCCAAGTTGGGGTTAGGGGTGAGGAGTCAGGATTTAGCGCAGATTCCATCGTCGGTGGGCATCATAGAACCTAAAATCGCGAGCGCGCCGGTCAGTGCCTCGCAAGAGGGACGCAGTTACGAACGCAAAAAAATCGTTACACCTCGCGGAGAGTTTGACGCGGATATTATCACGATTGATTTATCGCGCTCGGGGATGAAGATAGTGAGCGATACCGCAAGCGATGCAGACTGTAAAAAGGATTGCCCCGCTCAACCACTTGCGGACTATACTGGCGGGCATGCGGGAGCATTTGCCGCCATCCACGGCGCGTACTTTTGTCCGCCGGATTATTCAGACTGCAAGGAGAAAATCAATTATTATTTCTATCCTTTCTACAACACGGCCAAAGGCACCATGATCAACGCCGGTGAAGTGGCCTGGCTTCAAGGAGCGATTCTTGTTTTTGATACGAATAATAACGCCTCTCTGTTTCCGAGCGGGCGGGATTTTGTGAGTCTCGCGGATTTTGAATCAAAGAATAAAGTGAAGGTGCGGGCCGTGATCGGTAATTCACCGGCATTGATTCATGATGGCGCCAATATCTCTTCCTCGCAATCCATGGACGACAAACAGCGCACGACCAAAGGATTTCGCGGCGGAATCGGTGTTAAAGGAAAAATAGTGTATCTCGTGATCGCGCGGGCGGCTACCGTTCCGGATCTTGCCTCTGTTTTTGAAGTGCTTGGCGTGGAAAATGCCCTCAACCTCGACGGTGGAGGATCGAGCGCGCTCTGGTGGAATGGAGCGTATAAAATAGGGCCGGGACGGAAGCTCCCTACCGCCGTTCTATTTTCGCAGGAATAAACGTCGTTTTGCTTGCCATTCGCCCCAAAATCCTCTATACTATCTCCAAGATACTTCTATGATCAGTATTATCATTCCTACGCTGAACGAGGAGCGATTTCTGCCTTTATTGCTTGAATCTTTACAGCGGCAGACGAGGAGGGATTTTGAGGTGATTGTGGCTGATGCCGGGTCGAAAGACCGTACACGGGACATTACATTAAATTTTGGATGCACGATAACAGAGGGTGGGACGCCAGCCAGGGGGAGAAACTGCGGCGCTCGAGTGGCAAAGGGAGAGTGGGTTGTTTTCTTGGACGCGGATGTTATTTTACCTCATGATTTTCTCGATCGCGCGATGAATGAAATGGAGCGGAGGAGACTTGATATCGCCTCGCCGTTTATTGCCCCTCTCAATGGCCGAAGAATTGATAAGATTTTTTTTGGTTTCTATAACTGGTATTCGGTGATTACGCGGCCCGTGTATCCTCACGCGCCGGGGTTTTGTATTTTTGTGCGCCGTACGCTCCACGAGGCGCTTGATGGTTTTGACGAAGCGACCCTCCTGGCCGAAGATCACGACTATGTGCTCAAGGCGAGTCGTCTGGGGCGGTTTGGTCTTCTTCGGAGGATACGGGTTCCGGTATCCATGCGGCGTTTTGAGAAGGATGGGCATGTGAATATCGCTCTCAAATATGTTGCCGCCGAAGCCCACCGGATTTTCCTCGGACCCATCAATTCCAATATCTTTCGCTATCGTTTCGGGCATTACGAAGAAAGCCGATGCAGGCGCCGCGATCGAGGAGGGTCTTAAGGTATGAGGATGTATATGGGATGTATATGACGAAGTCCTTGCCACAAAAAGCATGGGTTGTTTCCGTAAACATGGGATACGGTCACGATCGAGCGGCGTATAGTTTGCGCCACCTCGCCCATCAGGGGATATTGCACGCGGACATCTATAGCGATATTCCATCAGATGACCGAGAAGTCTGGGAGCGCAGTCGTGAGTTTTACGAATTCATTTCCCGTTTTTCCAAAGTGCCCATAATCGGCAAAGCGGCGTTTGATTTTTACGATAAATTGCAGAGCATTCCGCCTTTTTATCCCCGCCGGGATCTTACGGACCCGAACTTTCCGCTGAAGCATATTTTTCGCACGATTGAAAAAGGGTGGGGGAAGCATCTCATCCGGAAACTCTCAAAAAACCCATTGCCGCTCATCAGCACGTTTTTTATCCCAGCGTTCATGGCAGAGGAGTTCGATTATCCCGAAGAGATCTATTGCGTTATCTGTGACGCGGATTTTTCGCGAAGCTGGGTGCCGCTCAAGCCAGCCAAAAGCCGCATACGATACCTCGCGCCCACGTTTCGGGTGGCCGAGCGGCTGAAACTCTACGGCGTTTCGGAGGATCGAATTTTTGTGACAGGGTTTCCTTTACCAAAAGAAAATTTGGGCGGAGAGACTCTCGGTACTTTGCGGCGTGATCTTGGGGCGCGGCTTTTGAATCTTGATCCCAAGGGGCGGTATTTCAAGGATCACGCGCAGACGGTGCGGGAACAGGTGGACGGTCATAGGATGCCCGTGAAGCCGACGCATCCGTTGACGCTTACTTTTGCCGTGGGCGGAGCCGGAGCGCAACGCGAGCTTGGACGCACCGTGGTGCAGAGTCTTGTCGAGGTCATCCGAACAAAACAGCTTCACCTGAACCTCATCGCCGGAACCAGAAAGGATGTCGCCGATTTTTTCCTTGAGGTGGCGCGGGAAAACGACCTGGAAAAGGCACTTGGCAAGAATTTGGAAATTCTTTTTGCCAGGACCAAGGAAGCTTATTTCACGCGCTTCAATCGCCTCTTGCGCGTAACAGACATACTCTGGACCAAACCCTCGGAACTTTCTTTTTTCGCCGCGCTCGGGCTTCCAATCATTATGGCGCCGCCGATCGGTTCGCAAGAAAAGTTTAATCGAACATGGTTGCGTTCCGTCGGCGCGGGTATCAGCCAAGAGGATCCGCGCTATGCCAATGAGTGGCTTTTTGACTGGCTGAACTCAGGCTGGTTTGCGGAGGCTGCCATGGAGGGGTTTTTGGAGGCGCCGAGGCTTGGCACCTATAATATTGAAAAAATCGTGGCCCATAAGCCGGAGGAGATGCAGGAAATCGAGAATGTGCTACAATATTAAGGAGAACTCATTAACTCATTAACTCATTAACTTTTATGGCAGAGACACAGATAGTTAAGTACGAGGGTTACTGCGTCAAGTGCAAGCAAAAGCGCGAGATGCAGAATGCGGTGGAGGTGGAGATGCCCGGAAAGGGCGGAGCAGTGCGGCGCGCGGCTACCGGCACATGCCCGGTGTGCAGCACCAAGATGTTCAGGATCTTGGGAAAGAAATAAGCCCCTGCTTAGGTCATCAGTTTCCGAAGGAAGTCACTCCGTTCGGACATTTTGGTATTGATAATTTTCGAAAAATACCATGAGGAAAAAAATGTTTCACCAGGGTCTGTTTATCGGCCGTTTTCAGCCTTTGCATAAAGGGCATCTTTTAGCCATACGGGAAATTTTTTCGCAGTGTGATCGTTTGACCTTGGGTATCGGTTCGGTGAACGCGCGAGGGGGGAAGCGCAATCCTTTTTCCGTGGCAGAGCGCCGAGAGATGATTCGGCGGGCAATGAAAGAGATCGGCGCGCGAAAGTATGAAATAGTGGAAATAGACGACGTGCCTGATCACGCGGAGTGGGCGCAATTGGTCCGAGAAAAGGCGGGGGATTTTGATATGTGCTGGGCCGGGCAGGGCAGAGTGATTGATATTTTTAAAAAAGCTCGCTTGCCGGTTACTGCAATAAAGGAATTTCCCGGACTCTCGGGCACGCGTATTCGCCGAGACATGGAGCAGGGGCTTCCTTGGCGAAAGTATATTCCCATCTCTGTGCGAAAATATTTGGATGAGATCGGCGCGGTGCGTCGCGTGCGCGCGCTCGCAAAAAAACAGGTACCCGCGGTTTCCGGAGTTGCGCGGTCGTGATACAATAGCCGCACGGACGGTATGTTATATCGAGTCTGTCTAGAGTATGGTATATAAGATTTTGGGAAAATCGCAGAAGGCTTTTTGGATGACCTGGGTGATATTTTTTTGTGTCGGGGCGTTCGCGTTTGCGGCGTATCCCGCAAGCGCTTCAACCAAGGTGGAGATTGAGGAAATGATTGCCAAAAAGAACGCCGAAATTGAGGCGCTCCAAAAACAGATTGATGCCTATAGCAACGATCTCGCTAGTAAAAAACAAAAGACGACAACCATTCAGGAGGAGATACAGCGACTCGCTTCCGAGATACGGAAAAGCGAACTGGAAATTAGAACACTGAATCTCGCGATTGACGGCATCGGGTTTCAGATTGAAAAAATGGAGGAGCAGGTGCGCGAGACCGAGGCGAAGATCGATAAGGGGAAGGGGGATCTCCTTGGGACACTGCGTCTCATGGAGCGTTCGGAGCAGGTAACCCCGCTTGAATTATTGATCACCAAGCCGTCGTTCTCTGTATTTTTTAGCGATTTGTATGATCTCTACTTTTTACAATCGAGCGTGAAGCGACGGGTGGTTGGCCTCAAAGATGCCAAGGAGTCGCTCGAGGAAATGAAGGACCAGCTTGGCGACGAGCTAAAGGAGCGGCAAGAGCTGAAGACCCTCGAAGAAATGGCACGCGCTCGCGCGGCGGCCAAGCGCAACGAGGAGTCAAAGACGCTTTCCAAGGTAAAAAAAGAAGCGACACAGATTACCAGCAGGATGAAGGTGGTGGAAACAGATTTAAGCCGTTTGCGGGAGCAGATTACCTATATTGTCAAGTCTGGGGTTTCCGTGGAGGATGCCATCCGCTATGGCGAGCTTGCGGCTATACGTCTTGGGATACGCCCCGGGTTTCTCATTGCACTTTTGGAGGTGGAGTCGCGGTTGGGCTTAAACGTCGGCAAGGGCACCTATCTCAAAGATATGCACACGCGGGATCATGAAGCGTTTTTTTCGATCACGAAGAAATTGAATCTTGATCCGGAAAAAACACCGGTTTCTCGCAAGCCGAGTTACGGCTGGGGCGGGGCCATGGGGCCGGCGCAGTTTTTACCAAACACCTGGCTTGCTTATGAAGCGGAGGTGGCGCGTCTTACGGGACACAATCCGCCGTCGCCCTGGAATATCGAAGACGCCTTTACCGCCGCGGCGGTAAAACTTTCACGTCAGGGCGCGGCTTCAAAGACGCGAGCCGGAGAGGCCGCTGCCGCGCGCGCCTACATCGGCGGGTCGCCGAATTGCTCAAAATCCATCTGCAATTTCTATGCCAATTCCGTGTTGGACAAGGCCGAGGAGATTGAGGCGGAGCTGGGAGCTTCTTGAGGAGGGAGAAAAGGCGCAGAAGGTCGCTCAACTTCCCCCTTTGGAAAAGGGGGATTGAGGGGGATTTTCCCAGCCTACCCTCGACACAAATCCCTCGGCCTTCGGCCACTCCCTTTTGCAAAGGGAGAGAAATGCAAGCTCAAACAATAAAAATCATTTTTTACAGTTTCATATTTACTCCCATGTCCCTTCTTCCACGAGCAGAGCCGACATTTTTGCAAAAACATTGGAGAAAAATTCTCTTAAGCGGCGCCGTCGCGGCGTTTGTTGTTTCTCTGTTTGTTATTGCCTTCCAAGCCCGCGCTCGCGCCATGGCGCTTGAACGACTCGCGGATATACAGGCGGCGCGAAATGCCCTTGCTTTGTATTTCCATTATAGAAACGATTATCCGCCCGTAGGTGAGAGCGTTGCCGAGCGTTTGCTTGGGGTGGGCAATGCGGTGTGTTTGGATAGAAGCGACGAGGGACTGCGCGTGTCGTGCGAGGATCGCGTGATCACACAAACGCTTCCACGGAACGTTGTCTATTCCAAAGCCGCGGGCGGCGACTACCGCTTGACATTCACGCTCCAACAATCAGTGGGCGACTTGGGCGATACGGACAGAAGTGGTATAATTGATTGCGAGGCAGGTAGGGACGAGATAAGATGTCGGTAAGTTACCCCTCACCCCAGCCCTCTCCCCCAAGGGGAGAGGGAGTTGAAAGCCGAAAGGAGGTGACACTATGAAAAACAATAAAAAAGGTTTCACGTTGATCGAGCTTTTGGTGGTTATCTCCATCATTGGTTTGCTCTCAACGCTTGCCGTTGTGTCACTCTCCGCGGCGCGTGTTCGTGGCAGAGACGTCAAACGTTTGGCCGACGCGCGGAATATCCAGGGGGCTCTGGAGCTCTATGCTTCCGAGAAGGGCACCTATCCGATACCGGCGACGCAGCCCATTATTTTAAGCGATGGGTGTATTGACCGCGTGGCGGGCGCTCAAGCGGCAGGTGGTATTTGTACCGATGTTTTGATGAAGATTCCAAAGAGGCAAACTGCCATTCTGGAGGATCTGTATAAGTATCAGACCGACACCAACGGTACAAAGTACGCGCTGTGGTATTATGTGGAGGCCTCCAAAGATTATGTCTGCGCCACTCCGACCGAGGTGAAGACAGGACTGTCAGCCGCGCCATCGGATGTAGACTGCACTGTTGCTACTACTCCGTAATATTCATGGGTGTAAAAGACCCCAAAGAACGGCCTCTGCGCAAGACGGCCGTTCTTTGTTTTTGTGGTATAATTAAAGGAGATAATTTTTTCCCTCTCCCCATTGCTCCAGAGGCGTATCCGCCTTTGGCGGAGTGGGAGGTGGAAAGTCTCCTCTCCCATCTCAAGCCCAATACTGTTCCGCCTTGGGAGGAGCGAATGGGGAAGGAAAATCCCCCTCAATCCCCCTTTTCCAAAGGGGGAAGTCGAGCGGTTCTCTCCCTTTGAAAAAGGGAGTGGCCGAAGGCCGAGGGATTTTCTCTCCCTTTGTAAAAGGGAGAGTCAGAGAGGGATTTAATTCGCCAACTGGCGGGGAGTATGCCCTAAAAACGTTTCCCTACAGTCTCACATTATGACTTTTCTCATTTTTATTTTCGGCCTCCTCATCGGCAGTTTTCTGAATGTTGTCATTTTTCGTCTTCCAAGCAAGCCCTCTCCCCATGTGGGAGAGGGTAGGGAGAGGGGGAATTCAATCTGGCGCGGAAGATCCTACTGTCCGAAATGCAGGAAAACTCTTGCGTGGTATGAGCTGGTGCCTATACTTTCTTTTTTTCTCCAGAGCGCGCGGTGCCGCGGGTGCAAGCAAAAAATTGACTGGCAGTATCCGCTTGTGGAACTCGCGACGGCGCTTGGGTTCTTGCTGGTCTGGACTATGGCTGGCGATCAAGGATTATGGCGTGGGATAGAGGGATGGGTTTTTACTTCATTTTTGATCGTCCTTTTTGTCTATGACTTGCGATACGGCTTGATTCCGGATCAAGTGATCTTTCCGGCAATGGCGGTCGCAGGTGTTTTTTTCCTTGCGGCGCATTTCACACTACTGTTTACTGCCTACTGGCTACTCGCTATTTTGGTTGGCGGCGGTTTTTTTGCCCTTCAATACTATTCCTCTCGGGGGCGCTGGGTGGGGGACGGCGATATCCGATTTGGCGCGCTCATGGGCGCCATGCTTGGCTGGCCCGGGGTGCTCGTGGCGCTTTTGGTCTCCTATCTCATCGGCGGCGCGGTTGGCGCGGGATTACTTCTTGCCGGCAAGAAGCATTTTGGCCAGACGCTCCCCATGGGGACATTTCTCGCTCTTGGAACTTTTATCGCAATGTTATGGGGAAAGCAGATAATACAGTGGTACTGGCCGCTATGAGATTCCTTCTTTTGTCATTGCGAGGAGCATGCGACGAAGCAATCCCGTCTCCTGTTGAAACGAGGTCGCCACGCTCTTTGCATTCGCTCGCGATGACACAGCGATGCGGTTTCACCCTCGTTGAGCTTATGGTTTCTATCGCGATTGTGGGCTTGATGTCCATGGCGGCGATTGCGAATTTTCGCGGCGGCGCGCGGGCGGACGAGTTGCGTATTGCCGCGCAAGAGACGGTGGTAAAAATTCGCGAGGCGCAGACTATGGCTATGACCGGACGCACGGCGAATTTATGCCAGAGTGACGAAGGCGGCGAGGTTGGCGGAGTTTGCGTTCCCACGATTGGGTGCGCGACTGGAGAGACGTGCCAGACGCTTGTGCCGCGCGGGGGCTATGGAGTCTATTTGGCGTCGGCGTCAGGTTTTATCCTGTTTGCCGATGGAAATGCAAATCATGAGTATGACGACGGAGAGGCGCTTCCCGGGAATGCCTTTACACTACCGCCCAATGTGGAGATAGCGAGTGTGGTTCCGTCCGCTCCCGTGGCGCTGATTTTTGAACCGCCCCGCGGCCGAGTTTTTATTTCGCCAGCCGAGGAGAGTCTTCAGCTCACCCTTCGGCATCGCGTGATCGGCGGGGCAAAGAAGATCCACGTGGATAGAATTACGGGAAGAGTTGAGGTGGAATAATATGCGAAAAGGACAAACACTCCTCGAGACCGTGGTGGCGCTGGGCATTGTGACCAGTGCTTTGATTGGTGTTTTTACACTCGTCGTGAATAATCTCACTACGGAGCGTGCCGGATCGACGCGAATGCAGGCAGTGAATTTCGCGCGTGAGGCGCTTGAGGCCGTGCGTGCCATGCGCGACAGTAATTGGGTGGCCGGACACGATACTTGGGAGGGAATAGCGACGGGGGCGGAACAATCTTTGGTTTTTTATCCGGCAAGCGGAGGTTCCTCTCTATTTCCCGGCGGCGAGATCGCGCTTTATCGGCTCTCGAGCGGTCTCCATGTGCAATCCTCGGCCGAGGGCGTGCAGACGCAGTTTTCTCGTTGGGTGAATGTTGCCAAACTTGAGTGTTCCAATCTTCCCACTGACGCGCAGGCTGCCTGCGCCGCGCTGGACCTGGAAAAAGTCGGGAGTCGGATTACCGCGCATGTGCGTTGGTTTGAGCAGGGTCGGCAGAGCGAAGTGAATTTGACTGAAGATTTATATGATTGGAGATAATAACCTTGAGTTACGAAATGTAACCCCTACCCCCTCTCCCTTGAGGGGAGAGGGTTGGGGTGAGGGTGAGAAAAAGGAGAGAGAGAGTTTTGTAATTCAAAGTAATAAAAAAGGTTTTACTTTGATTGAAGTGCTCTTGGCTTTGAGTATTTTTTCCGTTGTCATCACCATTGCAGCGGATTTTTTTCTGTCGTTCCAGCGAACGCAACGGACGACTGAGGCATTGCAGGGCGTTGGGATCGCCGCGCGTTCGGTGATGGAGCGTATGGTCAGCGAGGTGAGGAGCAATCAGATAAATTATGCTTTTTATACAGATGGTATTGTGACCCCCATTCCGACGCAGACGCTCGCGCTTGTTGACGGCGAGGGAAATAAGATATTTTTCCGTCAGGAAGAAGAAGGTTCGGAACATTGTTCGGTGCCGTGCGCCGCGATGTCGCTTGACGGGATTTTTTGGTCTTCGCTCACTCCGCGCGGCGTGCGCGTGCTTGCGCTCAATTTTTATATCACCCCTCGGCTGGATCCTTTCCTTTTCGAAAGCGGATCCGCGGCATACGCATCCAATGCCCAGCCGTATGTGACCATTGTGTTGGATATGGAGGGGACCAGCGTGTTGACTCTCGGACAATCGCGGATAACGCTTCAGACCGGTGTGGAGAGCAGGGTATATAAGAGATAGGCTCCTATGACGATTACAAGACAAAGAAAAGGATATGCTCTCTTGGTGGCGTTGCTCGTGACCACAACGATTGTGGCGGGATCAGCCGCGCTTGCGCGCGTCATCATCGCGAATCTTCGGCAAAATCAGTATGTCGATCGCGCCACCACGGCTTTGGTGGCGGCTTCAAGCGGTCTGGAGCAAGGGCTGTTTCTCGTGCGCCGGCTTGAGCGCGTGCCAGCGCCGGGCGCTGGCACGACGATTGCGGGCGTAAACAATGGCATTCAAGTTTCCGTGTCCACGCGCATCAACGATGATCTGGCGGAGGCGAGCCGATTTTCCATTTCCAGAGATGATTCTATCACCCTGGATATTCCCACGAATGCCTCCTTGGGCAGCATTTCCATCCCGGCATGGACGCCGGAAGAAGGTTGTACCTCAAGCTGGATAGAAACGGCCCTTTCCTCATGGGGCGGGAGCGGATTTTCCGTCAATCGCCACCTGCATTCGCTTGTGGATGCTATGGATGCGCCGGTGACCCTTGAGGTACCAGTGTTGGACAGTACCCGCGTTGAGTTGCGCGTCAAATCACTCTACTGCGATATCAAACGACTCGAGGTGGTCGCCCTTTCCGGGGGGAATACGGTACCCTTGCCGGCGCGGGTGGTTATTGATAGCGTTGGAGAATATTTCGGATCGCGTCAGGCCTTGCGCGCGGTTCTGCCAGCCCGGCCTCCTCTTTCCGGAGTGTTTGATTTTGTCCTGTATTCCGGTTCGAAACTCGAAAAATGAAACTGATACAGTGTTTAAAAATTTTACCCCTCACCCTACCCTCTCCCCGCGAGCATACACGGGGAGAGGGATAAAAAGGAGGCTTTCTCCCAGACGGGGAGAAGGTTGGGATGAGGGGGTATTATTCTTATGACCAAAGAGGAAGCAAAAAAACGCATCGTCAAATTGCGGGAGGAAATCAATTCTCACCGTTATCAATATCATGTCCACGATCGCATGGAAATATCCGAGGGGGCGCTCGATTCGCTCAAGCATGAGCTTTTTAAGTTGGAGCAGGTTTATCCAGATCTCGTGACGGCGGATTCGCCCACTCAACGCGTGGGCGGAAAACCGTTGCCCGAGTTTGAGAAGGTTCCACACACCACGCCGATGCTCTCCATGGAAGATGTTTTTTCGTTTGAGGAACTTCGGGAATGGCTCGGTCGCAATGAGCGATATTTTCCGCGAGGAATATATGATTTTTATGCGGAGATTAAAATGGACGGGCTCGCGGTTTCGCTCCTCTATGAAGACGGACTTTTTGTTCGCGGATCCACTCGCGGCGATGGAAAAATAGGGGAGGATGTAACGATGAATTTGAAAACCATTGAGGCGATTCCTTTGCGGTTGCGCGTGCCGACGGAGAAGGAAGTCATATCTGTCATTGCGAGGCTGATTTCGATCAGCCGAAGCAATCTCGTTTTAAGCACGGGATCGCCGCGTCCCTCGACAGACTCGGGACTCGCGATGACCTGCAGAAAAATTCTCCGCGCCCTTACGCACGGCCGCATCGAAATTCGCGGTGAAGCCTACATGAGTAAAAAAGTGTTTGATGATCTAAATCGAGAGCAGAAGCGAAAGGGAGATGCCCCCTTTGCCAATCCGCGCAACGCGGCGGCGGGTGCGATCCGTCAGCTCGACTCTCGCATCACATCCTCGCGCCGGTTGTCTTTTTTTGGCTATGATCTGATCGGAGATTTTGGCATGGAAACGCATGAGCAGGCGCATGAATTGATGAAGCTGTTGGGCGTGCCGGTTAATCCATTGAATCACTATTGCGCTTCGCTTGAAGATATTGAGAAATACCATGCCCGGATAGAGAAGACGCGCGAGAAGCTTCCTTACTGGACGGACGGAACGGTCGTGGTGGTCAACCAAGTTTCCGTGCTCGAGCGACTGGGAGTGGTTGGGAAAACCCCGCGAGGGATGGTTGCGTATAAGTTTCCGGCCGAGCAGGTGACCACGCGCGTGCTTGAAGTGCGCTGGCAGGTGGGGCGCACGGGGGCGCTGACACCCGTGGCAGTGATGGAGCCCTCACAGGTGGGCGGTACGACCGTTCGGCACGCGACATTGCATAATATGGACGAGATCGAGCGGCTGGGCGTCAAAATCGGCGACACGGTGATTCTGGAAAAAGCGGGAGACGTTATCCCGAAAATTATCAAAGTGCTTTCGCATCTGCGCTCGGGAAAAGAGCGCGCGATTCATCCGCCGACCGTTTGTCCCGCCTGCAATGCTCATGTCTCTCGCGTACCCGGAGAGGTGGCCATCCTTTGCAAGAATGCCGCGTGCCCCGCCAAGCATCATGAGCGCATGGCACATTTTGTCTCGCGGACCGCGTTCAATATTGATGGCATGGGGTATAAGATTGTCCAGCAGTTGATGGAAACGGGGCTCATCGCCACTCTAGCGGATATTTTTCGTTTGACCAAAGAAGAGCTCGTTGATTTGGAGCGCTTCGGCGAGAAGTCGGCGGAAAATCTTATCGCCGCCATCGACCACGCTCGGGAGGTTGACCTCCCTCGGTTTATCTACGCCTTGGGCATTATACATGTGGGCGAGGAGACAGCGCTCGATCTTGCCATGCATTTTGGCACGCTCGCGAAATTGCGCCGCGCGGCGGAAGCGGAATTGCTTGAGATTCCAAACATTGGCGAGGTGGTAGCCAGGAGCCTGAAGGAATATTTTGGCGACGCGCAAAACCAGAAAATGCTTGATGATCTGCTCGCGGCGGGTGTCCGCGTTCGAGAGCTGCGCCAACAGAAGGATCAGCCTTGGAAGGGGAAAACTTTTGTATTGACCGGGGCGCTCGAAACGATGACGCGCGACCAGGCGAAGACCGAAATTCGCGACCGTGGCGGGGCGGTCTCCTCGTCGGTATCCAAAAAGACAGATTATGTTATAATTGGCGAGAGCGCGGGCGAGAAATATGAAAAAGCGCGGAAACTCGGGGTTGTAACGCTCGACGAGGATGAATTTAAAAAGATGTTAAAGAATGCTTCATAGCATATGTCATTGAGCAAAGAAGATGTCCTCCATATCGCCAAGCTCGCGAGATTGGAGCTGACGGAAGCCGAAGTGGTAAAATTCCGGAAACAACTCTCATCTATTTTGGAATATGTTGACGTTTTGCAGAAGGCGGAGGGCGGCGAAGGGAGAGAGATTAAACAGATTCACGATCTTGAGAATGTCGCGCGCGCGGATGAGATGATGCCGTTTCCGGAGGAAGACCGCAAGGCGATGCTCAAACAGGCACCCGGCCGCGAAGGGGATTATGTAAAAACTTCTGGCGTGTTTGAATCCTAAATAGGACTTCCGCGCTTCCGCCCGGGAGTCCTGTAATTGTGGAACTTCCCATGGCGGAAGCCACAGGGGTTTGACCAATCTCTTCGTTAAAAGGCTCTGCTCTTGCTCGCCGTAGCTCTACTACGCCTCGCAACATCCTCGCCTTTTGCCTCGACCTTGGTCAAACGCGTAAGTCCTACTAAGATATTTTGATATGAATTTGAATGATTTGACATTGGCGCGGGCGCATGAGGGGCTTGCGGGCAAAGAGTTCTCTTCGGAGGATCTGACCCGTGCCTGCCTTGATCGTATCCGCGAGACGGACGAAGAGTTCGGAGCTTTTTTAGTTGTGGATGAAAAGGGCGCGCTTGAGGCGGCAAGAAGCGCTGATAAAAAAATCCATCAAGGTGAAGCATCCTCGCCGTTGTTGGGAGTGCCGGTTGCTCTGAAGGATGCCATTCTCGTGCAGGGCCTTGCCTGCACTGCCGGCTCGCGCATCCTCGAGAATTATGCCGCCGCGTATGACGCGACAGTAACGCGCAAGCTTCGGGAATCTGGCGCTGTGATTTTGGGTAAGACGAACATGGATGAATTCGCGATGGGATCTTCAACCGAAAATTCCGCGTTCCATCCGACCAAGAATCCGCGCAATCCAAAATATGTTCCGGGGGGCTCCTCCGGCGGATCGGCCGCCGCGGTTGCCGCGGACCAATGCATATTTTCCCTGGGTTCCGATACGGGCGGATCCATTCGCCAGCCGGCGAGTCTTTGCGGCGTTGTGGGTTTGAAGCCCACCTATGGCAGTGTCTCGCGGTATGGGCTCATTGCCATGTCCTCATCGCTTGATGTCATCGGGCCGTTTGCGAAAACCGTGGAAGACGCGCGATTGGTGTTTTCCGCCATCAGCGGAAAAGACCCCATGGATGGTACGACCATCGAAACTCCCAACTCCCAACTGCCAGCTATCAACTTGAAGAACGTGCGTATTGGTATTCCCAAGGAGTATTTTGTTGACGGTATGGATCTTGTAACCGAGAAGCTCGTGCGCGAGGCGATAAAAAAACTCGAATCCCTTGGCGCCACCATCGTTGACGTTTCCTTGCCGCATGCGTCGTACGCGCTCGCGGTGTATTACGTCTTGATGCCGGCCGAAGTCTCCGCCAATCTTTCGCGCTTTGATGGCATTCGTTACGGAGCGTCTCTGTATCGCGAGTCTCCCTCTTCGCCGCTTTCCGAGATTTATACCAAAACGCGGTCGCGAGGTTTTGGAGAAGAGGCAAAGCGCCGCATCATGCTTGGCGCCTACGCGCTTTCGGCCGGGTATCGCGACGCGTATTACGGAAAGGCGCAAACCGTGCGCGCGCTTATTAAAGAAGATTTCGATCGCGTATGGAGCAAGGTTGATTGCCTTGCCACCCCAACGTCGCCCTCGGTCGCCTGGCGTTTCGGCGAGCGTGTTGAGGACCCACTTTCAATGTACCTGGCGGATATTTTTACGATCAGCGCGAATCTTGCTGGTATTCCCGCGATGTCTTTGCCCTGCGGGCAGGATGGCGGACTGCCGGTGGGCCTGCAACTCATGGGGCCGGCGGGAGGCGAAGCTATGCTTTTTGGTGTCGGTGAGACTTTTGAGGCGGTAGCAAGAGAAAAATAATCTTTTTTTAAACTTTATGCTTCACCTGAAACGCGCCAAGACAAGCAGGTTTTCGAAGCGGGTTGCCGCTCCGACGGGGAAGGTGGCGGATAAGCGTACGGGCGCGCACATGAGTAGCACGGCGTCGAACTGGTGGGAAAAAGAGGTAAAGGGAAAAAAAGAGCTGCGCGTATGCTCCCGCTGTCACGCGGTGTATTTTGATAAGCACTGGCACACGATCCCCGGGATTTTTTCCTGGATGAAAAAGCGTGGCATCGCGGCGGACGGACGGTGTCTTGAGTGCACCTGGGTGACTCGCGGGACTCGGTTTGTTTCCATGAATTACGAAGGCGAGGTGATCCTTGAAGGCCTTTCCTCTCAAAAAGAAAAGCAGGAAATTTTGAAGCTCGTGCGCAATGTTGGCGCGCGGGCGTCTCTTCGCGATCCGGAAGATCAGATTATGGGCATAGAAGATAAAGTGAACAAGGTTATTGTTCGTACAACTGAAAATCAGCTGGCCATCTCCATCGGCAAGCAGGTGGCGCGCGCTTTCAAGGGTGGTGATCTGGAGATCAAGTATTCGCATGAAGACGCGCCGGTCCGTGTATATTGGCGTGGTGGAAAGGTAAAAGGCAAAGAGTAGGGTTGTATACTCTGCCTATTCTGCATAATCTGCCTATGGTGCCGCCGATGATGGCTCTCGACACCTTTTCTCTCGGACCCATTACCGTGCACGTGTGGGGGCTTTTTGTGAGCGCGGGATTTGCGGCGGGCATAGCACTCGCGTTTTTTCGCGCGCGGAACAGCGGAGTTTTCAATCCGGAACGGATTTTGGATCTCGCAATGTGGATTCTCGGCGGATCGCTTGTTGGTGCCCGCTTTTTCCATGTTTTTTTCTACGAGCCCGCTTTTTATTTTTCCACGCCCCTTGAGATTCTTAAATTCTGGGAAGGGGGGATGTCGTCTTTTGGAGGATTCCTCGGGGCGTTTTTTTCCGGGTGGTGGTATCTCCGCCGACACGCGCTCGATTTGCTCACCTGGGCGGACCTTGCGATTTTCGGATTGCCCGCGGGACTCGCGATCGGCCGCATCGGGTGCTTTCTTACTCATATGCATCCGGGGATAAAAAGCAATTTTTTTCTCGCGGTTATGATGGAAGATGGCCCGCGTCTTGAACTCGGGCTCATCGAGGCTATTTTGGCTTTTGGCATTCTGCTTCTTTTTCTCGTTTTGGGTCGCAGACCGCACCGGAGAGGTTTTTTCTTGAGTCTTTTTCTTTTGGTCTACGCCCCGGCGCGATTTTTGATGGATTTTTTGCGGGCGACCGATCTTTCCATGGCTGACGTCCGCTACCTCGGGTTCACCCCCGCGCAGTACGGCTGCTTGCTTTTTATTGCTCTTGGTACAGCTCTTATTTGGCAACAGAAGGGCGAGCAAAGGAGAGGGGATTCGGCACGGTAAATTGTTTGTGCTATAATGTGGATAACCCAGGAGAATAATTTTGTTGCATTGTGTTATGCCATTCAAAAGGAGGAAGTCAAACACAAAAAAACCGATAGCAACCAAGATAAAACAGAAGACGATTCGGCCCGCAAAAAACAGCGTGCGCAGAGTTGCGGGAAAGGCCATCCAAAAAGTGCTGGCCGTTGCCGGAATCGCGGGTGTTGAGAAACCGGTTGCCAAAAAAACAGCGCTTGTCCTGCCGGTGGCGGGGAATGTCGCGCGTTTTTCGATAGCGCCGCCGGAGAATTTACCCGTCGAATATTTTGAGTCAAAAAAGCCCGCGGTTCCGATCCTTCCAGAGTTTGCTCCCGAGACTGGGTTGGCAAGGGCTGAAGATATCGTCCCGTCAACAAGTCTCTTGAGTGCCATGCGCACCTATGGAACCCTGGTAACGCCGCCCGAGGCGGCAGGGGGGGACGCTCCTCCCGGTTCCGCCGACATACTCTTGAGCGCGCATGAGATGGATGAATACGGGCTCGTGGACGCCGAGCCGAAACCGGAGGTGAAAGCGTGCCAACGGTGGTGGAAATTTTGTCTTTCTCCACGGCAATCGTTTTGGACCGGGACGCTTTTCGGCTTTGCCGCTATGGGATTGCTCACCGCGAGTCTCTGGGTACTCGTAGCCAATAACGCCGTCCAGGCGGCGCTGAAATAGATAAAACAAAAACTCCCTCGGCGTGGGCCGAGGGAGTTTTTGTTTTATGGGGATTGGCAACGAGCTATTGACTTCCCAAACCCTTTACCCTATACTCTAGGGTATATGGTAAAACAAACGTTACATAAGCACGGCGAGCAAAATACAAAAGCCCAAAAAGTTATCAATATGGCGATCGGGAGCATTGATAAGATTCCCGATATGATTGGGGAAAGGCGGTATTGTCCCGAGATTATTCAGCAGATTGACAGTGTAATCGGCTTGCTTAAAAGCGCGCGGACAGAACTCCTCCGCGGGCACCTTGACTCCTGTCTTTCGGAACAACTCAAGAAGGACAAAGAGGGAGCAGTTAAGGAACTATTAAAAATCTATAACCTATGATGAAAACAAAATTAAAAAAACTCATAGAAGACGTTAAATTGCGTCAAACCCGCGCCATTGCAGTAGCGGCTATGTTGGCTTCTATTATTGTTGCTACCGGGGTGTCCGCTTCCTACTTGGTAAGTAAAAATAATTCAGAAGATATGGTGAACGGCGAATCTGCTGATAATAATACGGGCGACATTGATTCTGTAGTCTCCGTAGTTGGAGATGAAGATTCTTCTATTATCGGGAATACCAAGTCAAACAATTCATGGTCCGGAGAAATTATTTCCCTCAATAATCTTCAAGTACAGCCTGATCGCGAAGGCACTATCTCGCAGTGGTATGTGCGTATTGGAGAACGGGTTAACGTAGGCCAAGTGATGGGCAAGCTTTCTCGTCCACCGCAAACACCCGAGATGGTAAATATGCTCTCGGAAAAATCTCAAATGCTATCCGAATCGCGCACTAATTTGGAGGCTCTGCGTATCTATACCAAAAAACGTATTTTGCAATTAAAACAACTTCGCCAAGACACGGAAAGCGCAAACAAACAAAAGATTGATTTACTGAGATCGGATACATCAGGAAGCGGTGGTGCTCTATTGTCTTTAATTGCGTCAAAAAAGAAGCTGACACAGGTAATTCTTCGCGGGTCAATTTCAAGAACTTTACCTATGATATCTAGCCAAACTATTATTCCAAAACCTGAATTGAGTTATAATATTCAATTAAAATGGTCGTTTGGAATCATTGATTCAAGCGTACGTAATAGTTTCGGATCCGTTCTTTCCGGCGTGTTGTCTGATTTAAACGATGTGGGTATGGTGGCCGAAAAATCAGGGCTTCTTTATTTTGACACGGTAATCAAACTGGCCAACTCGTCAATTACAGATAGTGAAACGCTCTCAGAAGCAAGCTTGGAGTCTCTTAAACAAATGATTATTCAAGATCAGTTTGAATTCATCACTGTGCTCGGCGAGATTAAAAGCATGGAACTCGAAAGGGTCAATACACAAAGAGAATCAATTGATACACTGGCCGAAATCGATGCAATGATAATTGAATTGGAAAAAGAACTTGCCATGTCGGAAGGGGATGTCATTGCAAAAGAAACAGCGTATGCGAGCGCTCGAAGTTCAATTACTCTAGGCTATTCGATAGTAGCGCCAAATAGCGGCGTAGTATCAAGTATCATGAAAAAACCGGGTGAGTTTGTCGGCCCTGGTATGCCGGTGGCTACGGTAACCGCAAAAGGTAACGACCGTGTGTTAGTGAGAATGAGCATACCAAACAACATACAGAAACCAGAAGTGGGAGAAGCGCTCTCAATTATTCGTCCCGGTTTCGGAACAGACATACAGACAGTGCGGCTGGTTGGTATAGGCAGTTCTCTTGACGATGGATCGTATATGGCCGACGCTGTATTTACAGAAGAAACAAAATGGCCGATAGGAGCTTCAGTGAGAGTTCTTGCGCCGATAAGTTCTTCGCCTGTGTCTATTAAATACGCGTCAGTTTTCTGGAGCGAAGGAGGTACCCCAACTATCTGGGCTCTATCAGAGGCCGATAGAATTTTTGCAAAAAAAATAACTATTGGCCGTACTCTTGGCACTTTAATTGAAGTGTACGCTGGACTTGAAGATGGCGATCGTTATATAGCAAATCCTACGTTAGATATAAAAGAGGACATGCTTCTCGGTGATCTTATTAAAACCTCAACTCCAAATCAAAGTGATTCTTCTGTTCCTGCTAAGTCGGGAGGGGATAAGGATATGGGGGGAATGGAAATGTAGTAAAAGATGTATGTTTAATAAAATCATTTCTTGGTCTCTCGAAAATAAAATCATCGTGCTCGTTATCGCGGGTATTCTTACTGCGGCGGGCTTGTGGAGTGTTGCCACAATGAAAGTGGATATTCTTCCGGATATCAACAAACCAACAGTGACTATTTTCGCGGAAAGTCCGGGTATGGCGGCTGAGGAGGTTGAGCGGCTCATTCTTAATCCGATTGAATCTGCGATTGCTGGAGCTCCTGGCGTTGAACGAATACGAAGTAACGCATCTTTCGCGCAAGCGACAGTGAATATGGAGTTCGCTTGGGGAAGCGATACATTACGCAACAGACAAATAGTGCAAGAACGTTTAGCTCAAGCGATCTTGCCATTTGGCGTAAAACCAACACTTGGCCCCTCTACCTCTCTGTTGGGAGAGATCATGTGGGTGGGTATGACATCGTCTGACTCAAAGGTCACCCCAATGGAGCTTCGAACGCTGGCGGATTGGACAATACGTCCCGCGCTTCTCAAAACTTCGGGAGTGGCAAATGTCTTTGTCATGGGCGGCGATGTGCGCGAATGGCAGATAAACATTCATGCCGAAAGAATGCGTCGATACGGAATAATGATTGATGACGTTCGCAAAAGTGTGGAAAATACCCTTACAAACAAAAGTGGCGGTATTCTTACTGAAAATGAAAAAGAGTATGTCATCCGCATTCTTACCGCGCCGGCGGAAGCTTCAGAATTACAGGAGATTTCAATAGGACGCAACACAATGGACGGTCGCCCTCTTCGGCTTGGCGATATTGCTTCGGTCGTGGAAGGGGCGAGTATTATCCGCGGAAGCGGAGCGATTGATGGCCAAGATGGCGTTATTTTAAGAATCGTCAGGCAGCCGGACGCGCAAACCCTCTCTGTTACTGATGATATAAACACGACATTTAACTCTCTTTCCGCTAGTCTCCCTGATGGGATAAAACTTCACTCAAATCTTTTTCGACAAGAAAATTTCATTCGTGCCGGATTAAGTAATGTGGAGGGTGCGCTTCGCGACGGTACCATGCTTGTCATTGTAGTTCTCATCATCTTTCTGATGAACATGAGGATGACTATGATTACACTCACTGCGATTCCTCTGTCTCTTCTCGTAACCGCGATTGTGTTCAAATTTTTTGATCTGTCAGTAAATGTGATGACCTTAGGTGGGATTGCCGTCGCGGTTGGAGAACTTGTTGATGATGCGATTGTTGATGTGGAAAATATTTTCCGACGTTTACGCTTGTGGATGTTAGGTGGTAAAAAAGAAAATCGTGAGCATATTGTTTTGAAGGCATCGCAAGAAGTGCGTAATTCAATTGTGTATGCAACGATACTCGTTGCCGTTGTGTTTCTTCCCATATTCTTTATGCCAGGAATCGAGGGGCGTTTGCTTATCGCCCTCGGGTCCGCATATCTCGTCTCTCTTTTTGCTTCGATGGTAGTGTCGCTCACTGTAACGCCAGTTTTATCAGCATTGCTGCTTAATGATAAATCACTCGCTGGGCACGAAAAGGAAACTAAGGTTGTACAAAAAATTAAAGGGCGAATTACCCCATGGATTTATTGGTGTATCACCAATGTAAAAACGATAGGCAGTGTTACGGTTATTGCTCTTTTCCTTACTGTTGGAATGTATTTCTTTTCTGGTAAAGAAGGAATTCCCCCTTTTAATGAGGGGTCTATGGTGGCTATGGTATTTCTGCCTCCCGGCACGGCATTATCCACCACCAACGAATATATGATAAAGCTTGAAAAGGCCATTCTTCAAGTGGAGGGCGTGCGGCAAGTAAGTAATATTGCCGGAAGAGCATTGGCAGATCCACATGGTGGTAGCGCAAATTCCAGCGAAGTTCAAATTGCCCTAAAGCCGGGATTTGAAGATGATAGAGACAGAATTTTCAAAGATATTCAGGCGGTGCTTGATCGATTCGGCGGAGCGGATTTTAGCTTGGGACAACCAATTACTCACCGCGTAGAAATGTTGCTCTCCGGCGTACGTTCACCTATTGTGGTAAAAGTTTTCGGTGATGATCCAGAAAAAATGGACCGTGCGGCCAAACAAGTACTTTCTGAACTTGGTAAACAAAAAGGAATTGAAAACCCGCGCATTCAACAAAATACCATTGTACCGGAATTTCGTATCTATATTGATAGAAATCGATTAGCTGAATATGGTTTGTCTCCCGGGGAAGTTGCCAATGATCTTGAAATGGGAATTATGGGAGATAATTTAGGACAAGTCCGTCTTGGTCCCGCCTCGGTTAATGTTATTGCGCGGTATGACGCGGAGTCAAAAGGCACAATGGCATCCTTGCGCGATTTATCGCTTCCTTTTATGGGGGCGGAGTCTCTGGGGAGTGTTGGTGATGTTTTAGTTCAAGGTGGTCGCAACAGCCTAGACCACGAAGGAGGAAAGCGCGTCCTTGTGGTTTCCGCCAATTATCAGGGTTCTGATGTCGTTGGAGCTGTTGATAGCGTAAAAACTGCAGTTGAATCAGAAAAACTTCCCACAGGAATAACTCTTTCGTTCGAGGGAAATTATAAAAGTCAAAAAGAGAATTCACGGCGTCTGGCTTTCGTATTTATTATTGGGTTGATAATGATTTTTGGAGTGCTGTATCATGCTTTTAGATCTATCCCAATCGTGTTCTTGATTATGACTAATATCCCGACGGTTCTAATCGGTGGAATGATTGGTGTGTGGCTTACGGGCGGATCGGTAAGCCTTGCGCATCTTGTAGGGTTCATTTCGCTCGCGGGAATTGTATCTAGAAATGGGATTATGTTAATCGGCCGCAGTTTGACACTTGTACAAAATGAAAAGTTACCATTTGAGCCGGAGACGATCGTTAAAGCAACGCTTGATCGTGTGGTTCCGGTACTGATGACTTCACTGGTGGCGGCTCTTGCTCTTGTACCACTTATTATTTCGGGAGGTGATCCGGGAAAAGAGATACTTAACCCCCTGGCAGTTGTGGTATTTGGAGGACTCATTTCTTCCACGATTATCTCATTGTTCTTAACACCCGCGTTATTTTATCGTTTCGGAAAAAAGGCGGCATTAAAAATAACAGACACTGCGTCAGGATTCTAAAATTATGGAATACATCCATACCGGGCGTGAACCGCCTATATAAATATAGGGGTTCTGCATTTGACAAAGGAAGGTCGAGAATTAAAAAATCAATAGACTCATTAAATAAAAAATATGAAACTGTCAAAGTTATTCCATGTCCTAAGTGTTATCGTAGGTTTGGCAGGAGTGGCTACATTTATGACCGCAGTATTCGGTGGTGCTGACAACATCGTATTCGGGATTACAAAATTAGATGCATTGCTCTGCGCAGGAATTCTTATGCTTATCGCGATCTGGGCTGGAATTGGAACGATTCATCATATGATAATTGAGAAGAATGGTGAAATGATTTAATCAACAAATAACTAAATAAATATGAAAACAACAACATTGATTATCAGTATAGTAATCTCGCTCGTTATTGGCGGCAGTATCGGATATTTTTCTGGAAAAAGCACAAACGATAATGGCGATCAAACAAAGAAATTGCAAGATTCAGTAACCATGATGAAAGAGCAGTCATCGAGTATCCAAAAAATGGCGGAGATGATGAAATCCAGCGGTTTAGTAATGCAAGAAGTTGGAATCAAGTATAAAGATGACGAAGCTATCTCTGAAGGAAAGGATTTACAGATGATCGGAGAAAAATATATGGGGGCAAATACAAAAGCAACAGAAAATAGTGGGACAATGAAAAATTTAATGGGCAACTAAAAGTAACCCCCACCCTTCCGCCCGCCGACCTGCCAGTCGAATCCGCCTCTGGCGGAGCAGACTGGGCGCAGAGAGTTCTGTTCGGATTGTAACCAAAAGGCACCGCCAATTTTCACTTTCAGCGAAATTTATGGACGCCTCCCCCGCATTTGCGGGGTCGGCATGATATTTTTCCGCAATTTTGAAGGCATTTTTGAAATCGCACGCCAGCGTGCGGTCGG
>JBBTTG010000016.1:0-6370 GCA_038064355.1 Patescibacteria group bacterium | reverse complement strand
CGAACGCCGAGCTCGCTTGCCTCATCCGTGAGAAGTTCACGGACAAGGAGATCGAGCAGATGGGTCTGCGGTACATCGTTGCCATGCACGAACCCATCAACGACTCCGGCGGCGTTCCGAGCTTGCTGAGCGCGAGCCGTGACGACGTTGGTCGCTCGCTCAACGCGTACTACAGATTGCCTGACGACTGGTGGTATCGTGGCAGCGGGTGCGCGTTCGCCGTGTCGCCTGCCGCCTGACGGCAGGCGTGATCCCGAATTTTTTACCAACCGGTGAAAGATTCGGGATTTTTTTATTCAAAAACCCCGACAGAATCGTCGGGGTGTTTCGTTTTACTTTTTACCCTTTTCCTTCACCATTCTCCTTTGTACCTTATACCTTTTTCCTTTCCCTCTGCACTTCCCTACGCGTAGTAGATGGATTTTCCGTTGTTGCGGTCTTCTTCTTTGATGGCGGCAAGAACTTTGCTCACGATTTCTTTTGGCGTGCGGCCGTAGATGACATTGCCTTTTATGGTTTTGCGCGCTTTTTCCAAAATGTGCGGAATCTCATCTGCCGTACCGCCGGACTCAAGGAGTACGCCGATGACTTTTTGATCTTCAAACGCGATGGTGAATTCATTGAGCGTTCCCATGCGGCCGCAGACGACGATAACGGCGTCCGACGCGCGGGTGAGCAAGAGATTGCGCCCGGCATAGCCAAAGCCCGTGTAGACGACGATATCAAGATAACTCAAGGGCAGCCGATATTTTTTCACGTGCTCCTTTGGGCTTGAGGCCGGAGAAAATCCCACGACGAGTCCACCGGCTTCTTTGGCGCCCTTGGAGGATTCATATGGGATGCCGGTGGTGGCGCCGGTGGTGAGTATTGCTCCCTGCTCAATGATCTGGCGGCCCACTTCGCGCGCTTTGTCTTTGCTTATATCAAGGCAGATGCCTGCCGCCGCGCCCGAGACGCAGATTTTGTATTTCCCTACTCCGATGGGGTTCTGTTTTTTCTTTGGCATAATGTGTGTGATTAGCGAGTGATGTTCCTATCATACTGGAGTTTTGACAAAAGAAAAAGAAGGAGTCTGCGCGTACTCCTTCAAAGGGGATCGGTGAGCCATCGGTGGAAAAAGGGCAAGCTTTTGCGAAGGGCGTTGTAGCGTTTCGTATCCTTCTTGATTGCGGCCTCGTTGGCTGTGACTTGCTTTCGCGCCCCGGGACGCTGGTCGTGCTGATGGGTTTGATTGAAGCGTCTTTTTCCGGCAACATCCTCACGCAGTTTACACATTTCCGCGAGTGTATCGCTGGTGCCCATGGGTCAGTCCTTCGCGGGGATGGCGTTTTTGTCCACGATGAGTGGAGAGAGGGCGCACAAGGTGAAGATGGGGATGATGACGGCGAGCATACCGTAGACGAGTACCATTTGAACAAAGAACATGGAGTTTCTCCTTTTGTTTGGGGTCTTCTTCCATTAAAACGGAAAGAGGGGAGAATGTCAATACAAGGCTTCAAAAAAAGAGGTCGTCGTGCTAAGATAAGGCGGAAAGATATATGGCATTTAATATCTCAAAAATGGAAGAGGAGATTCTTGAAGAGTGGCAAAAAAAGCGTATCTTTGAGAAATCAGTCGAAAAAGAAGCTCCAAAAGGAGACTATGTTTTTTATGATGGCCCGCCATTTGCGACGGGTACCCCTCACTATGGACATATCGTGGCCTCACTCATCAAAGACGCCGTGCCGCGTTTTTGGACGATGCGCGGGTTTCGCGTGGAGCGGCGTTGGGGTTGGGATTGCCACGGGCTTCCGGTTGAAACCATCGTGGAAAAGGAGCTGGGGGTGAAGCATAAAAAAGACATTGAGGAGAAAATCGGGGTTGAGGCATTTAACGGCGCTTGTCGCGGCCAGGTGCTCTTGTATGCCGACGAATGGAAAAAATTCATTCCGCGCACGGGCCGTTGGGTGGATATGGAACATGCCTACAAAACAATGGATCCGGAATACATGGAGACGGTTTGGTGGGTCTTCAAGCAACTCTATGACAAAGGCTATATCTATGAAGGATATAAATCCATGCACATCTGCCCGCGCTGTGAGACCACACTTTCGCAGTCCGAGGTGACGGAAGGATATAAAGAAATCACGGATTTGTCGGTGGTGGCAAAATTTGAACTTGCCGATGAGCCGGGGACTTTTGTGCTTGCCTGGACGACTACTCCATGGACATTGCCTGGAAACGTGGCGCTCGCGGTGGGGGAGGATATTGAGTATGGCGAGGCAGAGGCGGAGGGGGGAAGATATATTCTTGCCAAAGACGCCGTAGGAAAAATTTTTGCCGGTAGGCCACATATTATCCAAAAAACTTTTAAGGGAAGGGAGCTTGTGGGTCGCGCCTATCGGCCGCTTTTCCCGTACTTTGACACGCCGGAAAACCGCGAAAAAGGATTTCGCATCGTGGCGGCGGATTTTGTGAACACGACCGATGGCACTGGGGTGGTGCATATCGCGCCGGCGTTCGGAGAAGATGACATGCGGCTCGGGAAAGAGAAGTGCTTGCCGTTTCTCCAGCACGTGAAAGCCGACGGCACGTTTACCGAGGAAGTAAAAGATTTCTCCGGGGCGGTGAAGCCCGCGGGAGATGTCCAAGCGACGGATCGCAAAGTGGCCGCGTGGCTCGGGGACAATGGAAAATTATTTACGTCCGAAGAATACACCCATAGCTATCCGCACTGTTGGCGATGCGAGACGCCGCTTTTGAATTACGCCACCTCCTCGTGGTTTGTGAATATCGCCAAGCTCAAGCCACGGATGCTCGAGCTTGCGAAAAAAATTCACTGGGTGCCGGAGCATATTAAAGAAGGGCGTTTTGGCAAGTGGCTCGAAGGAGCGCAGGACTGGTCTATTTCCCGCCAGCGTTTTTGGGCTTCGGTTTTGCCGATTTGGAAGTGCGAGGGCAAGGAAAAAAAGAAGTGTGGAAATTTGAAAGTTATCGGTTCGATCGCGGAGCTTGAGGATGCGAGCGGGAAAAAAGTAACCGATTTGCACAAACACGTCATCGACGAAATCACTTTTCCGTGCGAGAAATGCGATGGGTTCATGCGGCGCATTCCCGATGTGCTCGACTGTTGGTTTGAGTCGGCTTCCATGCCCTACGCCCAGTTCCACTATCCTTTTGAGAATAAGGAAAAATTCGAGCGGAATTTTCCGGCGCAATTTATCGCCGAGGGCGCCGACCAAACGCGCGCGTGGTTTTACTATCTGCTGGTGCTCTCCTCGGCACTCATGGATGAAGCCCCGTTTCAATATGCTATTGTCAACGGCATCGTCCTTGCCGAAGACGGGCGCAAGATGTCCAAGCGACTCAAAAACTATCCGGATCCGATGGACGTGATTCAAAAATACGGCGCGGACGCTCTACGGTATTGCCTCCTGACCTCGCCAGTCATGAAGGCCGACACCCTGGCCTTTTCGGAGAAGGCGGTCGGCGAGATATATCGGAAGCTCATCGCCATACTGCTTAACGTTTTGTCTTTTTACTCTCTGTATGCGGGCGAAGAGGGGAATACTATGGGAAACTCGAAGCGTGTTTCCGCGGAACATGTCCTTGATCGCTGGATACGGGTGAGATTATCAGAATTGACTCGAGTGGTTACGGGTGCCATGGAGAGGTATGATCTGGTGGCGGCATCGAGACCGATTGTCGCTTTTGTGGATGATCTGTCTACATGGTGGCTGCGTCGGAGCCGCGATCGTTTCAAGGCGGGTGGGGAGGAAAAGGAGGCGGCGCTCGCCACTCTTCGCATGGCGCTTCTCACGCTTTCAAAAATTATGGCCCCATTTACTCCGTTTTTAGCGGAAAAGATATACAAAGATATTGGTGGCGAACAGGAGAGCGTGCATCTGGAGGACTGGCCGGAGCAGGATGTGAAACTTTTGGATGAGAATTTTTTGCGTTCCATGGAGCAGGCGCGCAAGGTGGTGGAGCTCGCGCACGCCATTCGCTCGGAGGCCGGCATCAAAGTGCGCCAGCCGCTCGCGGAGCTCGAAGTGGTGGGTGCCGCATTTGAGAAAGATATTTTGCAAATCATCGCGAGTGAAGTCAATGTCAAGCGCGCGCACGCGGTGGAGGATATGAAGCCGCAAGAAGGGTGGGCGGAGAAAACAGACAGCGGGATAGCCGTGCGACTTTCGACGGAGATATCCGAGGAGTTGAAACGGGAGGGCACGGCGCGCGAGATTGTGCGGCATATCAATGATCTGCGCAAAGAGGCGGGACTGACGATTCAAGATCGGGTCGATGTCTTACTCTCAAGCACGAGCGCGTTTCTGCGAGAGACCATCGAGCAGGGACGCGCATCCATCGCCATGGCCGTGCTTGCCCAGGCGCTTGAGTTGGTGGATGCGCCGCAAGAAGTCGAGTGGAGCCATGAGGCTCAGGTTGACGGTGAGACGCTCTGGATGGGTATTCGCCGGTAGATTATGATTGCTTATATAAAAGGAAAAATTTTGCAAAAAGGAGCGGGGTCGGTGGTTCTCGTTGTCCAAGATGTTGGGTACCGTATTTTTGTGCCAGCGCCCACGCTGGAGTGTATTCATGTCGGCGATGATCGAGAGTTTTACACCCATGAGCATGTGCGGGAAGACGCGCGCGATCTGTATGGATTTGAGACTCCGGCGGAGTTTGGGCTTTTTTTGAAACTCATTAAAGTATCAGGTGTCGGCCCAAAGATGGCCCTCAATATTATGTCGCTTGGCGCCGATAAGGTGGGAGATGCGATTACCAGGGGAGATGTGACCGTGCTTTCCTCTCTCTCCGGCGTGGGCGCCAAAACCGCGCAGAAGATTATTCTTGATCTCAAGGGTACACTCGCGGAGTTAGTCACTGTTTCCTCGGGGGATATTGATCTTTTGGACGCGCTCAAGAGTCTTGGGTATTCCCAGCGCGAGGCGCAGGACGCACTTTCTAAAATTGCACCGACAGAGAAAACCGATGACCGCCTCCGTGCGGCGTTGAAACTTCTCGGCAGGCAACGATAAAAAGCAGAAGGTAGTGGCCGTTCAAGATGTCATTGCGAGGATTGAAACGACGAAGCAATCCTGTCCATTAAACGAGATTGCCACAGGCAGAGAGTTTGTATGAATTTTTCTATTCAAGAAATAAAAAATCGGGAGCAGTGGAATCGTTTTCTTTTGGATCAACCCACGCAGGCGGGTATTTTTTTACAATCATGGGAATGGCTTGCGTTTCAGGAATCGCTCGGGCGGAGAGTTTTTAAAATGGGAGCTTTGTTGGATGGAAAACTTGCGGCAGTGTGCGGGATGGTGAAACATGTCTTGCCGTTGGGGAAGTCGTATTTGTATATACCGCGGGGACCGATAGCACATGGAGAATGGAGCATGGAGGATGGAGAATTTTTGAAGGCAATACAAAAAGTTGCGTCAAAAGAAGGTGCTGTATTTTTGCGTTTTGAACCGGTAGAGGTATCAAGCATCAGGCATCAGGTATCAGCAGAGAAGGCGAGCCAACCAATACAACCCAAAGAAACACTCATCGCCGATATGAGCGCGGAGGATGACGCGCGTCTTGCCGCGATGCACGAGAAGACGAGATACAATATCCGGCTGGCGCTGAAGAAGGGTATCAGGTGTGAGGTGTCAGGTGTCAGCGGTGAACGGCAAGAGAGGAATTTCAGTGAATTTTGGGCGTTGCTTCAAGAGACGGCGAAGCGCGATAAGTTTCATACGCACCCGCGAGCGTACTATGAAAAGATGATGGGGGTGTTGGACGGCGGCGGGGCTATGAGTGTCTGCCTTTGGATTGCTCGTCATGATGGAAAAGCGATTGCTGGCGCTCTGGTCGGGTATTTTGGCGATACCACCACCTATTTACACGGGGCTTCCTCGCACGAGTACCGCAATCTTATGGCGCCGTACGCTCTGCATTGGGAAATTATGCGCGATGCTCGCGCGGCCGGATTCAAGAAATACGATTTTTGGGGGATTGATGAGAAAAAATGGCCGGGGGTCACCCGGTTCAAGAAGGGATTTGGCGGCGAGGTGGTGGAATATCCCGGCGCCTTTGACTTGCCCATCAGTCGTTTTTGGTATACGCTCTATCGGCTTGGCAAACGTGTTCGTTAGGCAACTGCTCAAAAAATGCGCGCCCGTAGCTCAGCCCGGACTAGAGCGCTTCCCTCCGAAGGAAGAGGCCAGAGGTTCAAATCCTCTCGGGCGCACCAAATTGGACTTTGCGATTTTTTGCGGGGGGAAGCAAAGGAATGCTCGCCGCGCCTGCGGGCGCGGCTCGCAAGGAATTGGGCGGTAAAATCATACGGCGGGACGAAATCCCACGAAACAATTTTTTCGGAAATGAGGCGGTTCGTTCC
>JBBTTG010000015.1:0-2321 GCA_038064355.1 Patescibacteria group bacterium | reverse complement strand
ATTTATTACTACTCTTCAGATAATCACAAACTATTTATAATCAATTTTCCCTTTTTTTCTTGGACATGGACAAGCAGAACTCTGTTCCTTCTCGCCTCGCGCAGACGACGATGGATTATATGATTTTAACCGGTGTTGTTTTAGCAGTGATTGTGCCCCTCATTTTTATTTCCACTGAACGCTTGAGCGACGTTGGCATTTCTCAAGTGACAGAGGCAATCAATGTTTTGAAGACCGGTGTTTTGGAAATTGATAATCTTGGCTATGGCACTGGAACACGTGTTGTGATCCAGATTCCGAAAGGCGTTGAAACATACTCTGTCTCTAAAAACGGCGTCTTTTCTTATACTATTAATAAACAGCTTGTTTCTGCGCAAGTACCTTCTAACCTTGTCGGCGCTTTACCAATAACAGAAGGACGGCATTTTATCAATCTCTTCAATGACGGCAACCAGATTTATTTTTATCAATGCGGGAATTATAAGATAGAGGCTTTTGAACAGTGCGATGAACTACCTGGAACAATACCGAGTGCTTGCACTTCTTCACTTGGATGCATTGATCCTTCTTCACCAACTGCTGCCTGTCGTTGTTATTGCGACCCCGAAAATCCAAAGAGTTGCGAGTCTAGTACAACCTCCGGCAATTGCGTCACTGATCCACGAACGACAATAAGTTATTGCGCTCCGTGCACTGACGATTCTCAATGCAAACCAGGGAATATTTGCCAGTTTGGAAATTGTGTTGAAGATGTCTGTGCATCTTCCGAACCTGGCGGCGTGCGTTGCGGCTCTTTCTTGAATCCGATATGCTGCAAACAAGGAGATCTTTGCGTGAACAATCAATGCGTTACTCCTTGTGGAGCTACAAATCTTTGCCCTGGTGGACAAATCTGTAGCAATGGGCAATGCCAAGATATTGTTTGTGGTGATGGGAGAATTGATAATCCACCGGAGATTTGTGAACCTCCTGGAAGTTCTGGGCCTGGCAATGGATGTCTCTCCACAGAGCAATGTGATTCTACTTGCAAAAATTGTGTGCTTTCATCATCTGTTTGCGGTAACGATAAACTTGATCCTGGAGAGGAATGTGATTTAGATTCACAAGGAAAGCTTCTTGCAGGCAGTAAGTGTTCACTTACAGAATACTGTGACTCACCAGGAACATGCACTTGCGGCAGCGTTCAGCAATATTGCCCTACTCAAACGCTTTGTTCAGGAAACTATGTTTGTGACACGACAAATACTTGTTCTCCTTGCGATGCGACAAATCCTTGTCCTAATGGATACAGCTGTCTTGCAGATGGTACCTGTCGTCTTCCTCTTGCCGGACAATGTGGCAATGCGCAGCTTGAGCCTGGCGAAGAATGTGAATATCTCATCGGCAGTGCAGGCCAATTTACTATTACTTCTGCATGTACATCTTCGACAAAACCGACGTGTAGCACCCAAGATTGTATGTGTTATCCAAACCCGTTGACAGGATTTTGTGGCGATGGAACACTTCAATCTGGCATTGGCGAAGAATGCGATGAAGGCGCCAACAACGGCGGCTCATCAACAACCTGTCAATCGCTTGGGCTCGGTCCTGTGTGCGGTCTCGACTGCCGCTGTGCACGTTCGGGAAGCTATTGTGGTAATGGACCTCCACCTGATTTGGTAGCGGGAGAAAAGTGTGAACCTCCTGGATCATTTGGACCAAACAACGGATGCCCCTCCTCTGGATCACTCTGTGGTACAGACTGCAGTTGCAGCGCTCCACAACCACAATGCGGCAATGGCAGAGTTGAGCCTGGCGAAGAATGCGACACAAGAGCATTTCCCGGTTGCCTGATTGGCAGCCCGTTGACTCCGTTTGGGAGTTATTGCACAAAAAACTGCAACTGCATGTACATCGATAATCCTCCTCCTTTCGGCGGAACACCACCACCTGGCGGTAACCCACTTCCTCCTCCTGGAAAAAGCGGACCTGGCGGCGGCAATCCTTCTGGAGCGGGCTATACTCCTCCTGGCGGCAGCGGCAGCACATCGAAAACATGCCAAGAAGACGATCCTCGAAATCCAGGACAGAAGAAACCGACGTGCAATCAAGCAAGCGACTGCGGCGATCCAACACAATATTGGTGTCGGTACAACTGCTGTTTTCCTAAACCCACGAGCGGCAGCGGGACAGCAATCAGCTATTAGCTATTAGAATAACCTGTCATGACGAGTCCATCACGATGCGCAACACTCTCCTTGTTTTATTTGGTTTTGTCTTGTTATCGTTTCTCTTGACGAGTTGCGCTGTTACCGTGCATCGCGACTTAACGCATCGAGATT
>JBBTTG010000014.1:0-6751 GCA_038064355.1 Patescibacteria group bacterium | reverse complement strand
GCCATGGGAAGTTCCACAATTACAGGACTCCCGGGCGGAAGCGCGTAAGTCCTAGTTAAGATAAGTCTACGCTAGCGTAGACTTATCTTACTCCTACACGCTACTTCCTACAAGCTACAAACTCCCTGACCCTTGCCTTTCTCGGCCTTTTCTGATATATTAAGATGGTCTTAAAGAGGGTGTTCCGGTCTGTGAAATCCGTGCGTTTTATCAGTGGCTGTGTAACATTTTCCGCCTTTTAACGTCTTCTTTCATGCGAGCACCCAACGAACAGCTCCTGCTTTATAAGATAAACACCGAACGCGATCCCGAGGCCTATACCGCCTTGTATGACTGGTATGTGAAACATATCTACCGGTTCATACTTTTCAAGGTGAGCCATCGCGAGGACGCGGAAGATCTCACCGCCGGTGTTTTTTTGAAGGTGTGGAAACACCTCTTGGAAAGCGAGAAGCCGGTTCGGAATTTTCGGGCGTTTATCTACCAGCTCGCACGCACGACGGTCATTGATTTCTATCGAAGCCGCGGTACCCAAGAAGCTCTGTTCTTCTCGGGTGAGACCGAAGAATTGCACGCCCCATCGCTCGACCCCTTAAAACAGCTGGTGGCGGGTGAGGGGGTCAAAGAATTGCTCAACGCACTCTCTGCTCTGAATGACACGTATCGCGAGGCGCTCATCCTCCGGCACATTGACGGTTTATCCACAGGAGAGGTGGCACAAGTGCTTCAAAAGTCTCCCATTGCGACACGCGTACTTATCCACAGAGCCATGCAGGCGCTGAAAAAAGAGATGGAAAAAACGCTATGAACGTGAGGTCGAATTTTAGACAACTTACCGACGCTTCTTCTCCGGATCCTCGATGGGTTCAGGAGAATCGTTTGCGTTTATTCTCGGTCATCTCGGCCGATGCTCGCGCTTTTCAATCATCTCCATCAAGAGCGAGAGGGGAGTTGAGCTTCTTTGAGAAGTCGCTCGGAAGCGTGCGTTTTCTTTCCGCCTCCTACCCGCGCCTTGCTACCGCGTTTGTGGCGTTTGTGATATTATTTATTTCAAGTGCTGGGCTCGCGAGCGCCGCAAAAGCGTCCGTGCCCGGAACTGTTTTATATCCGATAAAATTGGCTCTTGAGAGAACCGGCCTTCGCATGGCTCCCAATGCCGCCATGAAGACCAGGCTTCAGATCGCGTTTGTTGGTGAACGTATGGCTGAAGCGGGCGGCGCCACTGAACCGACGATGGTCAAAGCGGCGCTGGGGCAGTTTCAAAAACAGCTCGAAGCGGTTTCCCGCCAGGTTGATCCCCGGCAGATGTCCGGCACCAAACCTGCCGAAGCGGCACAGATCGGCAATCTCTTGAACAAGAGAACCAAGGAATACAAGAAACAGCTTTCTGCCGCGGCAAAATCCTTACCGGAATCCGACAGTAGCGCCGTCGCTGAAATAGAGCGTGCCGTGAATACTTCTTCTCTGCGGGGCGTTGAGCTCATGGCCGCGTCGGTGGAGCTTGGAGGCGCGCAAAAAGAAGAGGTCAGGGATGCCATCAAGGAAAGATTGGATGATGCCAATCAACAGATGATTCAGCTGTCCGTGAAGCGGACCAAGCGACAAGTCAAGCGCGATAAGGTGGGGTTGGCCCCGGTTGTCGCGGAAGAAGGGGAGGTATGGAATGCGCGAGAAGCTCTTGAGGAAGCGCAACAACGGCTCAATGCGGAAGATTTGAATGGAGCGGTTTTTAAGGTCAAAGAGAGTGTTGAAATAATCAATCAATTGCCTGCGGAATAAAATGCCATGCCTGCCTATCCGCTTTTGCCGCTTTCGGCGGATGAGCAGGCCTGGAGTTTTTCATCAGGCGGATTAAACCAAGTCTCCGACTGAAGTGTCGGAGCAAAGAGTGATTCCAAAAGTCGAACCCACATCTCAATAATTCTATACCGCAATTCACCTCTCCCTTGATGGGAGAGGGATAGGGTGAGGGAGAAAAACTGGATTATTGAGATGTGGGGGGAACCCTCTGTATTCCATACGAAACTTAATTAGTCAAAAAAACAAAATATGAACGACGCGTTACGAATGGGGAAGAAAGCTTTGACCCTCTGGGTCGTAGGCGCGACTCTTCTCTGGGCAATGAGCGCCGCGTTCCTTGTGCTTCCTTTAACAGCCAAGGCCGCCACGCTTACCGCCGGAGATTTGATCCGCGGCACCGAGAAATCCGTCTATGGCGGTTATCCGGTGTACTACTACGGCACGGATGGGAAAAAGTATCTCTTCCCAACAGGGGATACCTATTCAACATGGTATTCCGATTTCTCGGCGGTAAAGGTTTTGACGCAAGCTGAACTCGAAGCAGTTCCGTTTGGTGGCAATTCCACTTTCCGACCGGGTGTGAAATTAGTGAAATTTCCTGGCGATGCCAAGGTCTATGCGGTAGGCAAGGGTGGAGTGCTCCGCCATGTGACCTCCGAGGCGATTGCCGTGGCCCTCTATGGGGCTGAATGGTATAAGCCGGTGAACCTTACGGTTGTTCCGGAAGGTTTTCAGGCGAACTACAGCATGACTGGCGCCGCTATTGCCGCCGCGACTGACTATGTCAAGGCAACAGTGATGGCTTCCGCGCCGGACATCGGCACGGACAAAGGCATTGGCGCCACTCCGACCGTTTCGGGCGCTTTGACCGCCGCTTTGGCTTCCACCAATCCGGTTGGTCAGGTGATCCCGCAGGGCGCGACGGGTGCCACGGTGCTTGCCGTGAATCTCACGGCAGGAGCTTCCGCGGTCACCGTTTCGGGCGCGACGGTCAAGGTGACGGGTGTCGGTGCCGCTTCGGATTTCAACAATGTGTATCTGTATGACGGCGCGACTCGTTTAACCTCCGGTCGTTCGCTTTCTTCGCAGACCAAACTGTCTGAATTCAACGGTCTCGGACTCTCGGTAGCCGCCGGCACCACCAAGACGATCTATGTCGTGGTGGATGTTTCGAGCACTGCCGCTTCCGGTGACACGCACCAATTCAGCTTGAGCTCTCTTGCCACCACGGCATCCGTTTCCGGCCTCGCAGTGAGCGGAAACACCATGTCCGTCGGTTCGCAGGATGTGTCCAATGTTGACGTGCTATCCGGTACCGCTCCGTCCAGTCCGACCATCGGTCAGACGGGCGCTTCTATCTCTGAATTCAAACTCACCGCGGGCACCAACGATGTGGAAATCCGCCGCTTGACCTTGACGGTCGGTGGTACGGTGACCACGGCCGATCTCTCGAGTTTCGAGCTCTATCAGGCCGGCACCAAGATTGCCACGGGTTCATTGTTGTCCGATCGCGTGACGTTCGACCTCTCTTCTGCGCCGTATCAGTTGTCGCAGGGAACCACTCGCCCCTTCACCGTGAAGGCGAATGTGAGTGGCCGCTCGGGTCGCACGATCATTACCTACTTTGATTCGAGCTATCCGTCCGACTTGGTCGTGGTGGATAAGATCTACGGCTTCGGCGCCAACGTGCGCTGGAACGGAGATGCGACAGTTCCTTCCGCTTGTGTGGCCACCGGTTTCTGTTCCTCGGCCAACGGCGTAACGGTAACCACCCTCGGCGGCAAGGTGACCGTGGCCTTCAATGGCCCGTCCGCCTCTGATGCTTCTGTGGGTTCGCAGGATGTTGTGCTCTACAAGTTCTCCCTGACGGCGGCCGAGCAGGCGGTTGAATTCCGCAAGCTCGCCATCAGCTTGAATTGTGCTGGTGGTTGTGTAGCTGACACGAATGAGTTATCCGATGACGACTCGGGTTCACAGGTGAACTTCTTCACCGATATCAAGGTCAAGAATCTTGATACGGGAGCGGTCATCATGGGCCCCAAAGAAATCACCGCGACCGGTGACGTGGTTGCCGCACAGGCATTCACCTTCACCGATGCGTGGACGCTTGACGCCAGCAAGACGGTGAATCTCGCCGTTACGGCAGACCTCCGTAACACAGCGGATACTGATTTTGCGGGTGATGCCTATGTAGTAACATTGACTCAGATCGGCGCCGACTATGCCCGCGAGGTTTCCACTTCGCAGTATTTGGCCACGACTGACATTGTGCCGAACCCGGCCGCCGGTATCGCCGGAAACAATATAACCGCCCGCGCATCCGCGCTTACGGTTCAACTTGCTTCCACTCCGATCTCCGGTACGACCGTCAAAGGTTCGACCTATGTCTCGATGGTCGGCTTCTCCTTCGCCGCCGGCGCGCAGTCTGACGTGAAAGTCACGCAGATCAAGCTCACCGGTCAGGGCGATGACACCGGCGGTACCTACACCGTTGGTGAACTCGATGACGTTGTTATCTCCGCTCGTTTGTACGACGGCGATACGGCGATCACCGACTGGAAGTCGCCCGCCTCCGACGGTACGATCACCTTCAACAACATGAACTGGATGGTGACCGCCGGCGCCAGCAAGAAAGTGGTTGCCAAAGTCAATCTCGCGACGACATTGATGTCGAGCGCGGCTGACACGGCATGGCTTGGTATCGCGGCCGCCCTTGACGTCTCGGCCCAGGACAAAGATTCCAACACGGTAACTCCGACCGATGGTGACGCGACATGGTCCGGTCCCATCAATTCAACCCCGACGGTTTTGTTGACGGTCAACACGGCCGGCACCTTGACGGTTGCCACCGATGGCGACACACCGCTTGCAACCATTGCAACGGGTGGCACTTCGGGTGTGAGCGTTACCAAGCTCAAATTCACCTCCGCCAACGAGTCGTTCTTGATCAAGAAACTGCGCATCTCCAACGAGGGCACGGATTCTACAGCAACGGCTTGTGACGGCACCGAGACGACTCCGGAAAACGCAAGTGCTTGCGACACCGGTGTTACCTCCGTGAAGATCAGCTACCCGACGGCAGCCGGTACCACGGAAGAAAAGAGCGCCTACCTCTCGAATGGTATTGCTGATTTCTCTGATTTGAACTTCTTCGCGAAGCTGGATCAGAATTCAGTGATGACCATCAAGACGGATTTGGCCGCTATCAGCCAATCGGCCGTTTCCGGCGATCAGCTGGATTTCGGTGTGGATTTCGACAGCAACTTTGAGGCGGTGGGTCAAGGTTCAGGCTCAACATTGAGCACCTGCGCCGGTTTGACTGCGGGAACAGGCCTTGTCTGCTCCACAGCCGCCACCAACACGGTTGGCACGGATATTTCCGGCAACGCGCTTACCGTCCGCAAGAGCAAGCCCACAGTGAGCTTGGCAGCCGCTTCGCCGTCAGGCGCAAGCGTCCCGGGCCTGAATGAGGTGCTTCGCTTCACGGTTGCGGCTGATGCGACGGGCGATATCGTTCTTGATGCGGTAACATTTGCCGCAACAACGACCGACAACGCCGCCACCAGCTGGAATCTGAACGCTGATGCGACCGGCAACATCGACCTTACTTCTTCATGGTCATTATATGATGCGTCTGATTTGACCACGCAGAAAGAGGGCGGTGACAGCGACTGGACACTCTACGGTGCGGCCGCCGCTGATGGTACTTTGGATGGCGTTGAGAAGGTTGGCTATGCGAGACTCGCATTGACCTCCCCGATCACAATCGCCGCCGGTACATCCAAGACATTCGTCTTGAAGGTGGACACCACGGGCGCAAGCTCGGCCAATGACGATACGGTACGCTTTGATGTGGTTGCGGAAGCCGGATCAGTCAACACCGTGCTTGCCGCTTTGACCGAGTTCCAATGGGATGAAACTTCTTCGGGTGCGGCCACGGATATCACGGGCACACTCGTGAAGAATCTCTCTGTGAACGGCGGTACCATCGTGTACTAGTCCGCGAACAGTTTCTCGATAATTCCGGTTTCGACTGGGATTATCCGAGAAAAAGCAAACAACGGGGTCTGCAGACCCCGTTGTTTTGTTTGTTTGCATTTATCCACACCCCGTATGTTACAATAAAATAGACACCAGGTGTCTAACCACCTCGCTAAAATATTATGCCTTATCGCAAGGAAGAATTTGCGAATGGAGAATACTACCATGTCATGAATCGAGGCATGGATGGGAGTACTATTTTTCGCGATCAATTTGATTATAAGCGTTTCTTGGAGGGATTGGGTGAGTTTAATACTGATAAGCCGATAACCATCCAGCTTGCTCGCAAACTCATCAAGATAGACACCAGGTGTCTATCTAATCCGTCGGCACAAAAACTGGTGCAGATTCTTTGTTATTGCCTCCTTCCGAATCATTTTCATATTCTCATCAAACAAGTGGTAGATGGAGGTGTATCATTGTTTATGCGAAAACTGTGCAATGGATTTGCCAAATACATAAATATTCGACACGAGAGGATGGGTCATCTTTTCCAAGGGCCTTTCCGTGCTGTGCGTATAAAGAGTGATGCTCATTTTATGCATATATCTCGCTATATCCATTTGAATACTTTTGATCTTCAATATCCCGAGTGGCGGGAGGGGAAAATAAACGATTGGGCGAAGGCTCTTGAATTCCTGGAGCAGTACCCATGGTCAAGCTATCCTTTCTATAAAGAGATAAGAAACTCCACCATTTGCGATTCAAAAGAAATACTTACTATGTTCGGCGGCATAGGGAATTATGAAAAATTTTTGAAGGAGTGGACGAGGCGAGGGTCTATTGATGTGCATTCATTCGGTATTGCGGATTATCCAGTTAGACACCAGGTGTCTAATCACTAACAAAAAGCAGAGTCATGGAACTGTGTATAAAATTTATCTATTGCCAGATAGAAAAGAGGTGTATA
>JBBTTG010000013.1:0-12669 GCA_038064355.1 Patescibacteria group bacterium | reverse complement strand
CTCGCAACATCCTCGCCTTTTGCCTCGACCTTGGTCAAACGCGTAAGTCCTACATTAAACGAAATTCAGAAGCCCGCCTTTATGGTAATCTTTATAAACCCTTAATCACTTTTCAGTAGTATGAACCCTGAAAGACCACGAGAAAGAGAATCTGACTTGGAAAAAGCTGTCGAACAAGGACGGCGATATTTGGAATCTGAACATCAAAATGGTTATTTCCCTTCTTATATAAGTGCCTCAAGAGACTTTTCAGCACCCCCGCAAATATCGCCTCGTGAAACTTTCTCAACAATAGTCATTGCTGACACTGCACTAAAAGATCATCCTGATAGCGAAGCGACGCGAGCCGCCTTGCAATATATTGAAAATCAAAAACAGCAAGGGCAGTTCACTTTTTTTGAAGACAGAACAGCATATCCACCAGACACAGATATCAATTCTTTGGGGTATTCTGTTTTAATAGAGGCGGGAAGACCAATTCAAGAAGACGCAAACCGCATGTTAGATTCTATACTTGCACATCGCAACGAAGATGGATTAGTGCAAGTTTGGCTTTCACACGAGAGACAAAATCGCATTGACCCTGTCGTCAGCGCAAATGCCCTATATCTTGCACAGCTACTTGGCAGAGGCGAGGAAATGAGGCAAACAGAACAATGGCTTTTAGAAACTTTGCATACGGGCGCTTATCAATCAGGAACTCGTTATTATCAATCACCAGATTCTTTTCTACACTTTATGGGGAGACTATCAAAGTTTCCAGATTTGTTAGATAAAACGAAAGCCAAACTTGCCGAACAGCTACAGCAAAGAATTGGTAAAACAGAATACCCTTTAGATTTAGCGATGAGAGCTGCCCTTGCTGATTCACTTGGAATTGACAATGATTCTGAAAAACAAAAATTATTAAGACTACAAAAGCAAGGCGGCTCTTGGCCTGCTGATGCTCTGTTTCAATATGGAAGTCAGCGAGGCTACTTTGGTAGCAAAACATTAACGACAGCTTTTTCTATCAGGGCTTTGGAGTCGACGGGCTTCTGAACTCCTCGCTCCTGTTAGTCGCTCGGGGACGTTGCATTTTCGCTCCACTTCGTTCCGCTCACCCGCGCCTCACAGCGTATGAGGTTCGGGCTTTCCCTGAAAGCCCTCTCCCATATTTTGCTCCACTACGTTCCGCAAAACATCGCATACGCTGGGACGTTGTGCAGAATCGCTCCGCTCTTTGCACCATGGGTGTATGAGGGTAGCATGGTAAGGGAAAAATAAAAGAGTCCGCCCTGTGGCGGACTCTTTTATGGATACGGGGCGTTAGATAAGCCCGACACGATCTTTGACCTCCCGGAGTGTCTTTGTGGCGACAGTTTTTGCCTTCTTGGCGCCCGTTTCAAGAATCTTGTTGATTTTGGAGTCTTCTTTTTCGAGCGCCATGCGACGCGTGCGAAAGTCCGAGAAAAAATCCGCAATGGACCGGGCGAGTGTTTCCTTGAGTTCGCTGTAGCGGATCGTTCCATCCTTTGCCTCTGTGGAGAATCGTCTGAAATCCGAGCCGGCGGCGAAGTGTCTGAGGAGCTCGAGAAGATTTTGCGCTCCCGGTGGGATCGTGCGCTCGTTACCCATGCCGGTGGGCGCGCGTTTGATTTTTTCGAGGATGATTTGCGGTTCATCGCGCAGGGCGATATAGGTTTTTGGCCCGAGGCTCTTGGACATTTTTTTTTCGGGCTCGGTGATGCTTATCACTTTTGGCGCCTCGGTCATCAGGGGTTTGACGCGCTCAAAATATTCTCCAAAACGATTATTGAAAAACCCGACAATATCGTTGGTGAGTTCAAGATGTTGGATTTGATCTTTGCCCACGGGGACGAGCGTTCCGCGGTAGAGGAGGACATCCGCGGCCTGGAGTACAGGATAGGTAAGGAGTCCGGCGTTGGCGCCCGCCTTTTGCCGTACCTTGAAATCTTTATACTGGGTCATGCGTTCAAGGAATGAAACGGGAGTCAGGCAATTAAAAATCCAGGCGAGCTCCAGACATTCGGGCACATGCGACTGTATAAAGAGGGTGCATTTTTTGGGATCGAGACCGAGGGCGAGAAGATTGATGACAATATCCCGGATTTGTATGCGTTTCTGCTCCGGCGTGAAATCCTCGGTGAGCGAGTGGAGATCGGCGATAAAAAAGAAGCAATCGTACTTGCCCTGAAGTTCGAGGAATTGTTTTACGGCGCCCAAATAATTGCCGATGTGGAGTTCGCCCGAAGGTTTGATGCCGGAAACTACGAGAGACATATTACGGGGTGGGGGTTTGCGGAGTTTCCTCGGTGTCTCCCGCGTCGCCGAGTTTTTGTTTCAGATTGTCGATCTTGTTGCGCATATCCTGCGGCACGCCGCGTTTGCCAGATTCGCTCTGCATGAGTTTTTTCCAGACCACGGGAGCGAGCTCTTTATTCATTGCATCCATGGATTCGCGCGCATCCTGCCACTCGCCGGCGTTGATACTTTCGATGACTCCGCCGAGTAAATCCTCAATGTCCGCCTTGAGAGTTTTATCTCTGATGGCGCGCATCTGATCTTTCATGCCCTTGAGCATCTGCAAGGCGCCCGAGAGGTTTCCCGGATGATTCTCCCGGAATTCTTCCTGAAGTATATCCTCCGCCGTCTCAAAATCACCTTGCGTGTAGGCTGTTTTCGCCTCCGCGTGTTTGGTTAATTTTTCCGCGATTGACACCTTGACCGCCAAAAGGTCAAATCCGAGTTTGGCGAAAGATTTTTGCGTGAGAAGTTTTTCCGATTTTTTCAACTCTTTGAAAATCATGTTCAGCTCGTTGGGTAATTCCACCTTGCGCCTGACTTTTTGAATTTCTTCCCAGAGTTCGGAGTCGCGGTATGCCTGCACGGCATCGCGGATGTCTTCCGTTTCTTGCGCGTTGAGGATAGTTTTTTCATGCTCGGCGATGGCGCTTGCGATCGTGTCGGCCGAGACCACATCATCCGCGGTTCCCTTGAGGCGTTTCAATTGTTTTTTGAGTCTCGCTATTTCATTTTTCTGTTGTTTTATTTCCCGCGCGACATCGTTTTTCTCGCGTGCGGCCTGATGTTTTTCCATTTCCTCGCGCGCTTCGCTGAAATTTTCATCCCCGGGCCCGTTTTTTTCGTCTTGTTCCATGTTTTGGCGCAAGCAGCTTTTTTCGCCACGGTCATTGATGCCCGGGGATTCGCCCGGAGGGCATCCTGTTTTAAAATTTTGTTCCGGCTTTGTCATCGGCGGCGCGGGCCGCGTGTCCGGCGCGGGGGCTGGCTGCCCGGGAGCTGTTTGTTTGGCCTCCTGAGGCGTTTGCGGTGAGGATGTTGTCGGGACGGAGTCTGTGGCAGCGGCTTCGTCGGCCGCGATTTTCATCACCGGCTCCGGCAAGAGAGAGGATGTAAAATCAATATAACGCTCGGCGGCCCGTATCTGCGAAGAGGACATTCCCCACACCAGCAGGGATAAGACGATGAGAAAGCTCCCGCCAATCTTAATCGTTTTTTCCCTGCGGTTGCCATGGTGATAGTGGAAAAAGTAGCACAAGTTGCGCATAGAGTGAGAAAGTTAATGGTTATTGAGCGTATTATACATCAATGAGCACTGGCAACACCATGGGGCGGCGTCGCGTTTCCTGGAAGAGGAATTGGCCGACCTCATTGCGGATTTTATTTTTGATGTAGTCCTCAAAGGCGGGGGAGTTTTTGTCGCTGTCAAGCATGATTTTTTTGACTTTCGCTCGCGCCCGTTCAATAAGGTCTTTGGATTCCTTGAGATAGACGAATCCTCGGGAGATGATATCGGGGCTTCCAATCAGGGCGCCCGTCTTTTTATCTACCGTCACAATGACTACAAACATACCGTCGCCCGCGAGCATCTGCCGGTCGCGCAAGACGACTTCAGAGACATCGCCCACTCCCAAGCCGTCCACCATGACATAGTCCGTGATCACGGTTTCATCGGTCAGCCTGCCGCCGTGCGCGTCGAATTCGACGACCTGTCCATTGCGCGGCATGAAGATATTATCGTGCGGAATGCCGATTGATTCGGCCACGTCCGCGTGCGCTTGGAGGAGGTAGCGGTTCGCGTGAACCGGGATGAAGTATTTCGGTTTGGTCAGCCGCATCATGAGCTTCAGGTCCTCCTGCTTGGCGTGCCCTCCGGCGTGCACGTCCATATTTTGCGTATGGATGATGCGCGCGCCTTGAGTGATCAGCGTGTCTTTAAGGCTTTGGATGGTGCGCTCATTGCCCGGAATAACCGAAGAGGAGAAGACCAGCGTGTCTCCTTTTTTTACCGAGATGAACCGATGCTCATTATTCGCGATGCGCATGAGCGTGGCATTGCGCTCACCCTGCGCGCCCGTGCAGACCACGACGACTTTGTTGTCCGGTATTTTTTTGAAGTCTCTTTCCTCGATGAAGACTCCGGGAGCGTATTTCAGGTAGCCGAGATCATGGGCAATCTCAATGTTTGAGATGAGACTGCGACCTTGGATTAACACCTTGCGATTGTATTCCGTAGCTAAAGTCAGAATAAATTGCACGCGGGTGAGAAGCGAGGCAAAGGTGCCGAAAATAATGCGCCCCGGAGCCATTTCGAATACCTTGCGGAGATCTTTGCCGATATCCGACTCCGAGATCTGATGCCCTTCCTCGTCGGAATCCGTGGAGTCCGAGAGGAGCGCCAGGACATTGCCCGCACCGCCAAACATGGCAATGCGCACGAGATCCGCTGGTTCGTCGTTGACGGGCGTATAATCAAATTTGAAATCGCCCGTATGCAGGATCGTGCCATACGGAGTTTGGAGCGAGACGCCAAAGGCATCCGAGATGTTGTGGTTGATATGAAACGGTTCGAAGACAAAGTATTTACCCAGGGTGATGCGGCTGTCGCCTTTGACCAGGACGATGTTGAGTTTTGGAGCCTTGGGATATTCTTCTTGCCGTTTTCGGATGATGCCCGCCGTGAGCGGCGCGGTGTAGAGGACTGGATTGCCCAAGCGGGGCATGATGTGGGGGATGCCACCGATGTGGTCGTAGTGGCCGTGGGTGACAATCACGCCGCGGATATTTTTTTCTTTGCCGCGGAGGCTTGTGATATTTGGGATAATATAATCAATTCCCGGCATATCTTCCTCGGGAAACTGAAGACCGATGTCGATAATGACGATGTCGTCGCCCATCTCAAAAACGGTGCAGTTGCGGCCGATTTCTTCAAGACCGCCCAAAGCGTAGACTTTGAGTTTTGGAGCCCCGCCGCTTTTTTCCGGCAGGGGATTTATTTTTGCGACTGGCTCCCGACGGTGCGGAACGTTTGGCGCGGCGTGGCGGCGGAAAGTCCGGCGCGGCCGCGAGAATGGTTTATGTGTTGCTGTTGATTCCATAGATTGAATAAGAATTAAGAGTACTGCCGCGCGTGGCGGCACGATAATTAAGATTTTAGAAGTTTATGTATATTATGAGGGGGAAGGGTCAGACGGGCATTCGACTCTACCCAAACAATATTCCCTGAGCGGAGTCCCGTATCCGAGGGACGTGCTTGCCCTCACGCCAATGCCGCGAGTGGGAGTTGAACCCACATGCTCTTACGAGCACACGCTCCTGAAGCGTGCGCGTCTGCCAATTCCGCCATCGCGGCATTGGCGTGAGGGCAAATTTGTCAATTTCACCGCAGCGGCATCTTTTTTCTATTGAACCTTGAAGAATGAAAATTTTCTTTTGACATACCAAGCGCTTGCCTCAAGGAAGCGATCCGCTGGCGTGAAAATATTTTGAAGCACAACCCCATGGGCATTCTTGGTCATAGCATACCAGTAGGTCGGCCGAAGGAGTATGGCAGCCGGAGGATTTTCTTCCATCAGCGTTTCTATTTTTTCAAAACCCTCTCGTTGTTTTGCCGTGTCTGAAACAGCGGTAAGGTTCTCAAGGAGAGCATCGACGGCGCGGTTTTTGATGGAGCTCAAATAGAGGCCCGGGTCATCGGTCTGGCTGGAATGCCACAATGGAAAGAGGTCATGCGACCCGCCAAGAATTTGGCCCCAGAGAAGCGCTTCATAGTTGCGCGTCTTAAGGGCTTCTTTGAGCTCTGCCGGATCAAGCGTTGCAATGCTCGTTTTGACGCCCAGCGTTTCCCAGGATTTCGCGAGTATCTCGGAGATTTTTTGGTAATCGGGGTCAAGGAGCGAAGTGAGAGTGAGGGAAAGCACTTCACCGTTTTTTTGCCAGAAGCTGTCTTTTTTTTGCCAGCCATTTTTTGAAAGCAGGTTTTGCGCTTCCTCAAGATTTTGGGGTTTCGCGAGATTTTCCGTTTGAGCGTTGAGCAGATCGGAGAGCCCATCAAGAGGCGCGCCCCCGGTTTCTTTGGATAATGCTTGCCGATCGATGGCAAGCGAGAGCGCGCGGCGCACTTCCGCTCCCTCAAGGGATGTATTTTTTCGCGCGTTCCAAAAAACCGCCGTATAACTTGGGATGGATAGCGGATGGCTGTTCACGCGTTTGTTCGGCAATTCTGGGCGCATGGAGGAGGGGATAAAGGCGAGACTCTCAATACGATTCTCCTTGAGTGCGCGCAACGCGCTTTTAAGATTTTGATAGAAGGAAATGGTAAGTGAGTCGAGCCATGGCACCGCGCCGTAATAGCCGGTGTTTTTTTTCAAGGTATAGCTTATCAAGGCGCCCTCTTTGGTTTTGGTGAGGGTGTCGAATTGCCACGGACCGCTCCCGATGGGTTTGGTCGCCCAAACGGAAAGGTGCGCGATCTCGGGGTCAAGATTGTGCCACAAATGCGCCGGAGCGATGCCCACGGTCAAGGCATGAATAAATGGCGCGTAAGGCTTTTCGAGTTTGAATTGAACCGTCCGGTCGTCGATGGCTGACACCTCTACTCCCTTGAAGCTGCGCCAAAGCGGGCTTTTCCATGCCGGATCCTGAATGGCTTTGATGGTAAAAAGAACATCCTCGGCGCGCACCGGCTCGCCGTCATGCCAGTAGGCCTCTTTTAAAGTAAAAGTGTAGAGGGCACCACTATCATTCGTCTCCACGTTCTCGGCGAGGTCGTTGCGAAGTATGCCGTTTGCATCATAAAAAAGCAGTGAGGAAAAGATGAGTCGCGCAAGATCGCGATCCGCATCGCTTGCCGCCCGTATGGGGTTGATAAACCGGGGAGTGCCGACGACACCCTCATGAAGACTGCCACCAGAAGCCGGCTCCAGGCGCGATTCGTCTCGCGAGAGGAAAAAAGCAAAAAGGGCGGCACCGATCAGCGCGGCAACCCCTATGATTTTCAGGAGCCGCTTTTCACCCAGGGTGAGGAACTTTGGCAGGAGTTTCCACTGGTGAATTTTTGGGAACTGTTTTCCGGCAAGCGAGGTGACGAGTTTTTGATCGAGCTTTTCTATTTGGCTTGATTCCACGGCCTTGCTTTGCTCAAGAATTTTTTTTCCCCGCGAAAAAAAAGGAAGCATGAGGGAGTGTTTCTGAAAACTCGCATCCCCAAAGTCGAGGACGGCTATTTTTTAGAGAGACGGGCCGAAAAGAAATCCGACAACGATAGAGGCAAAAAAGAGAACAGCGAAGATAATGGTAGCAAGAAAGATTGCTTTTTCAACACCGCGACGAGTTCTGTATATGGCATTTTCTCCACCAAAAGCCGCGCCAATACCTGTGCCTTTCTGCTGAATCAGGATTGAAGCGACAAGGAGGAGGGCGGAAGTGATTTGGAGAATCGAGAGAAACTTCAACATACTATTCTCCTATGATACAATATTCCCATGGAAGAGTCAAGTGCTCCGCATAAGCATGCGTTCTATGAAACACCCTGGGGGGTGCTCCTTTTGGCTTTTGGTGCGCTCACGCTCCTCATCCTCTTTTATCTGGTTTTTCAGGTGATCCTGCAGTTTAAAAAGGTGGGCATCGAAGAGCTCGCGCATCAATATCGGGCGCGTTTCACCCAAGGGGGACGAATTTCGCCCGTGAAACCACGGGAGGCCATGGCCATCACTGTTGCCGATGACCCGAGCTTTGGGCCCAAAAGCGCGCCGTTGGAGATTATTGAATTTGCCGACTACGAGTGCCCGTTTTCCCGGGATTTTTCTTTTGGGTTGCGCGAGCTTATGGTCAAATATCCGCAGCGTTTCCAATTTATCATCAGGGATTTCCCGTTGAACGAGATTCATCCTCGGGCATTCCGAGCCGCCGAGGCCGCAAACTGCGCTGGCGATCAGGAGAAATATTGGCAGATGCACGACAAGATTTTTCAAAATCAGGATCGGCTTTCGGATCTCGACCTCAAACTCTATGCCGTGCAGGTGGGGCTTGATATGTCCAGATTTAATGTTTGTTTTGACGGGCGTATACACCGAGAGGAGATTGAGATCGACGCCGCTGACGGGCAGGCGGCCGGAGTAGTGGGGACGCCGACGTTTTTCATCAACGGGGTAAAGGTGGAAGGGGCGATACCGAAAGAGGTTTTAGAGAAAATAATCCTTTCTGCAAAATAAGCGTATGCCTTCGACAGGCTCCGGCAATGTTTTTTTACTCGGTCGCGGGTGTGCCGCTTTTTTGATATCTGCACTCTTCGTGGTTATTCCATTCTCCATTCCGAACGCCCACGCCCAATCACTCAATCCTTCTTGCTTTACAAAAGAAGAATGCCCAGCCGCTCCTTATAATGGAAGGTCAAGCGCCAGTGAGGCGCCGGAGTGCGCGGGCGAGTCCGTTGGGCGGCGTTTTTATTGCTACGCTCCGGATCCGGTGATCTGTCCGCCGGGCGTGGAAACGGAGAATTGCGCGGTGAAGCTCGCGGTTTCTTTCGGCGGGAAGGCGATCACGGGCGGCCTCGGCGGATATATCGCCGCGGTGTATTCTTTTCTACTTTCAATCGTGGGGATATTGGCCGGCATTATGATTACCGTGGCCGGCTTTGAGTGGCTTTTGGCGGCGGGAAGCAGTGAAAAAATCACCCATGCAAAAAAGAGAATCCAAAATGCCATCATAGGCATGATATTGGCGCTCGGGTCGTACCTTATTTTGCAAACCGTCAATCCGGCATTGACCACGCTTAGTCTGCCGCCGGTGAAACTTTCGAGGAGATCGCTTGCCACACCCATATGCTGTAAGGCAACGAATAATACCTATCGGCAGAGTTTCGAGGATTGTGATGCGGTCAAAAAGGAGCAAAAAGTTGAGAGTGTTTTCTGCACTGCAAAAATCACGACCAATCCCGCGAGGTGTGCCGATGTCATGAAAAATTGCGGGGGGGCATATCAAGAAATTTATCAGGATCAAGATGGAAAACATAAGGTCGTCGATTGCGTGGGGGAGCACTGTACTTCGGGGTTTCTGTGTCAGATTCTTGATCCATCAACAAAGCCCCCAATCAAGGGTTGTCGGGGGATCCCTGGAGGGGGAAACAGTGTCGGATGTCCTGATTTATCTACAGTCTCGATAAACTGCTACGATAAATCACCTCAATGCGTGAGCGGGCAATGGTTTTGCCCGCAGCAGGGGGGTCTGGGGCAATCCGGCGGCCCGCAGCAATAGAGATGAGTGTTTAGCTATCTTTGCCCGGGGGCTTGAACCCCGGGTTTTGTTGTGGTAGACTGGAAAACTGTTGTGGATATTTGCGGAAGTGAGTAGCGGGTAGGAAGTAGGGAGTAGAAATTCTCGAAGCCAATTATGATAAATGATAAAATCGTTATCAGGGGCGCGCGGGTGCACAACCTTAAAAATATCAGTCTTGAGGTGCCGAAAAATAAACTGGTGGTCGTCACGGGCCTTTCCGGTTCGGGAAAATCCTCGCTTGCCTTTGACACGATTTACGCCGAAGCGCAGAGGCGTTACGTGGAGTCGCTCTCTTCATACGCCAGGCAATTTTTGGAATTGCAGGAGCGCCCTGATGTCGACGAGATTTCGGGACTGGCGCCGGCCATCGCGCTTGATCAGCGCGGCATTTCCGAAAACCCGCGCTCGACGCTCGCCACGGCGACCGAGATTGCCGACTATGTGCGTTTGCTTTTTGCTCGCGTGGGGCACCCCTTTTGTCCACGGTGCAACAAAGAGCTCAAGCGCCTTTCACCCGAAGACATCGTGGAGGAGGTGCTCGCTCTTCTCAAAAAGGGGCCGGTGCGGCTTTTCGCTTCGGTGGTAAAGAAAGGCCAGAAGCCGGAAAAAGATCTTATCGGACGGCTGGCCAAGGCCGGCTTTGAAGAAGTGAGTATCAATGGGGAGACCATGCCGCTTGCGGCTTTTGAAAATCGCGGCCTCCCCGAGGATGCCTTTACGCTTGAGGTGATAGTGGGAGCATTTTCGTCCAGCGATTTGCCCTCTGATCGGGAATATGTGCGGGGAAATATTTTGACTGCCCTGGATTTTGGCGACGGCGCTTTGACCGTTGAGCACGGAAAAGAACGCGGCCGGATAACTTTTTCACAGGCATTGTCCTGCCCGCAGTGCGGAGACACTCTCCCAACGCCCGAACCGCGCAGTTTTTCTTTTAATAGTCCGCATGGCGCCTGTCCCGTTTGCGGCGGTCTTGGTTTGAAACAGACGCTTGATCCGGAACTTGTCATGCCCAACCCCCGGCTTACCCTCGCTCAAGGGGCGATAAAACCCTGGATGCGCATTACGGCCAATCAGTCTGGACATTATCGTCTGCTTGAAACCGTGGCGCGCGTGCACGGGTTTTCCCTGGATACGCCCGTCGGAGAGCTTACAAAAAAACAGCAACAGATTGTCCTCTTTGGAACCGGAGAGGAGACCTATCTTTTGGATGGCGTGAAGACCCAATTCCTCGGCGTGATTCCGGAGCTCGAGAAGCGGCATCGTGAAACCGCCTCGGAGTATTTGCGTCAGGAAATCGAAGGGTATATGCGCGCCGAGACCTGTTCCGACTGCGGCGGATCGCGGCTCTCCCGCGAGGCACTCGCGGTGCGCATGGCCGGGAAAAATATCGCCGAAGTATTTGGGTTTTCCATCGAAAACGCGGTGGAATTTTTTAGCGGACTCATGAAAGAGGGGCATGCCGCGAGAGTGGTGCTTTCGACAAGCGAGAAAAAAATCGCCGCGCCGGTCATCAAAGAGATCGTCGCGCGGCTCAATCATTTAAAAGACGCCGGGTTGGAATATCTGACGCTCGACCGGAGCTCGGTTTCGCTCTCGGGCGGGGAGTCAGAACGCGTGAGGCTGGCGGTACAGCTTGCCACGATTCTTTCCGGCGTGCTCTATATCTTGGATGAGCCGACCGTGGGTTTGCATGAGCGAGATACAGAGAAAGTGATAGAGCTTTTGAAACAAATCCGCGACTTGGGGAATTCCGTGATCGTTGTTGAACACGACGCCCAGGTGATGCGCGCGGCCGATTGGATTATTGATATGGGGCCGGGCGCCGGCGCCTTGGGCGGAGAGGTGATTGCCGAGGGGACGATGAAGGATATTATAAAAAACAAAGCGTCGATCACCGGAAAATTCTTGGCGACCGGGAAGGTGACGATTGAAATCGAGAAGCAAAAACGACCGCTCAAGAAATGGATTGACATCAAAGGGGCAAAAGCGTTCAACCTGAAAAATGTGGACGCGCGTATCCCGCTCAATCAATTTGTCTGCGTGACGGGAGTATCCGGCTCGGGGAAATCCACGCTCATATTGGATATTCTCGCGCGGGCGCTCTCGCGGAAACTCTATCACTCAAAGGAGCTTCCGGCCGAGCATAAATCGATCACGGGTCTTGATGCCGTGGATAAGGTGATTACGGTGGATCAAAGCCCCATTGGGCGCACGCCACGATCGAATCCAGCCACATACACGGGTGTTTTTACGGTGATTCGCGATCTCTACGCCGAACTTCCGGAGGCGAAGCTCAAGGGGTACGATGCCGGAACGTTCAGTTTTAATGTGAGGGGCGGCCGCTGTGAGGTATGCGCCGGGGATGGATACATGCGTATCCCGATGCAGTTCATGCCGGAAACGTTTGTGGAGTGCGCCGAATGCCGAGGGAAACGGTATCGGGACACCGCGCTTGAGATTTTTTGGCGGGGAAAAAATATCGCGGACGTGCTTGCGATGACGGTGTCAGACGCGCGGAAGTTTTTTGTGGAAGTGCCACTCCTTGAAGAAAAGTTGAAGGTTTTAGAAGAAGTGGGTCTTGGATATTTGAAGCTCGGCCAGCCAGCGACGACGCTATCCGGTGGTGAGGCCCAGCGCGTCAAGCTTGCCTCGGAGCTCGGAAGGCGCGCCACCGGTAAGACATTGTATATCCTTGATGAGCCGACGACGGGATTGCATTTCAGCGACGTGCGTCACCTCCTCAATGTTCTCCACCAGCTCGTAGACAAGGGCAACAGTGTCATGGTGATTGAACATAATCTCTCGGTGATCGCTTCGGCCGATTGGGTGATTGATATGGGGCCCGATGGCGGAGACAAGGGCGGGGAGCTTGTTGCCGAAGGGCCGCCAAAGGATATCGCGAAAACAAAAACATCCGCTACGGGGCAGTATCTCAAAAAAATTCTCTAGACAAAAGGTAGTTATGTGAAATATACTTTTCCTTTTAAGGGCTAAACGCCCTTTCGCTTTTCTATATTGGGCAAATTTGATTTTTAAATTTTTATAGAGGGGAGAATATGGTGTCCCGCCGTATACTCGGCGGGACGATTT
>JBBTTG010000012.1:0-23137 GCA_038064355.1 Patescibacteria group bacterium | reverse complement strand
TCCTTTATTTGAGAAGTGATGATTTCCTCGCGAACATATTTTTGCTCGCAAGGATTTTTCCGTTTGGTACAGCGCAAATAGTTTTATTAAGAACTTTTTCAGGCGAAAGAGAAGTAATGTTACCCAAATCTTTTTGTCCTATTTTTACAAGATCAGCAGGCTGCATTTTGTATGTACGATCAAAAAGCTCGAGCTTTGAATCAAGCATTTTTATTACTGCTTTCGGTCCATCCACCGTCCCCTTCCGGCTCGAAGTTGTCTTTTCGTATCCGGCAGAGACGATGACCACCTCAGCTTCGTTTATCTTTTTTGTATTGATGATTGAATCTATCATGGAGAGAAGTATAACACTTATGTTGTTCACGATAAATGTAAGTTTTTCCTCACACCCACACCAGTAGTCCTGGATTTTGCAAAAGACTCGCGCTATGATGGGGAAAATACTATGCGGCTCAAAAAAGATACCCGCAAGATCACCTGGAAAGAGCTCGAAAAAGATATTCAAATCCGCGCGCGGCGAAAGGACGCGCGTTTTTCCTTGCGCGGCGCTTGGAAAAAATTTCTTCGAAAACAGGAAGGATTTATGGTTTTTGAAGTTGATGGCGATTGGGTACGCGCGAACCTCAGCATCATCTTCGGTCATGGCGGACACGGTTTGGTGCATGAATTTATCCCCCACCGTGCAATCTGGGTGAGCGCGCGCCATTTTAAAAACTGCGGCTGCCGCGGCGTGGCTCGGAATCAACATATGTCGCCGAGAATGACGGCGAGTACGACCCTGCACGAGATACGGGAATATCAAGAGATGAAAAAAGGGCGCGCCTACTGGCCCGCGCATCAGATGGCGCTTGAGGCCGAACGCAAAGCAGGTTTTCTGGATGATCCTTTTCAAGAAGACTATACGAACTTTTAGATTACCGCACATACAAATAAAAGCCACCAAGTATCTCGCTTGAGATATCTCAATGGCTTTTTTGATTCATTCGCAACGCAACGCCGCCTCCTTGGCTTTTTTGCGACATTTCTTGCTCTTGCAACATTGTATATGCGGAAAACCCCGGACTTGCAAGATGGCTCGATTTCTACACTGGTATTTCTCTGTATTGTTTATACAGCGGCACTTCTCTGTTGGCTCGATTGGAAGAAAGCAAACAACATATACTCTTTCCCTATTTTCCCTGCGCCGAGCGATCGCTCCCTTTTTGAATTTCTGAAGGCCGAAAGTCTCCCGAAGAAGCTTTTGCACTTTCTCTACGGTGACGCAATCGCCCACGTTTACGCAAGGAATTTCGGGATGCCGCAAAAGGTGATTTCGAACACCACCCTCGCTTCCCTTAATTTGAAACTGAACCAGTTTTTGATCGGGTGCTCGCCAAAAAACAGCATCCACCCCTTTTCTATCGCGTAAACCATTTGGGGCCGAAAGCTCAAAAGAGTACAGATACCCTTGACGCCGAAGTTTTAAAAGGGCTCGGGCGACCAACTGCTCGCGCTGCCGTCCCAACAATGCGGAGTTCGCCGGAATGGCGCTTACACCGCGCAGTTGACTCGTTTTTTCCATGTCTTACCTCCTTGAATGTACCTGGTACACCCTATCCCTTTCCCATAGATTTTGCAAGGGTGCCCTTGACCTTTTCTTTCAAATGGTGTATACTGTCTACAGGTAAGTATCTTTCTCTCCCCGTCGTTACGTTTCGTAATTAAGGGTTTCAGAGGCTGAAGATCAAGGTCGGCTTACTTCGAAAAATACAATTTCAGTTTACGTCAGTTATGTCTCAAAAACTCTACGTCGGCGGTCTTCCGTACTCGACGACAGACAACGAACTCAAAGATACCTTCTCACAAGCGGGTACCGTGGTTTCAGCCACCATCATCATGGATAAGATGACGGGGCGCTCCAAGGGTTTTGGTTTCGTTGAAATGTCAACCGAGGAGGAAGCGCAAAAGGCGATTGAGCTGTTCAACGGCAAGGATTTCGGCGGCCGGAACATCACAGTCAACGTTGCGCGCCCGCTCGAGCCACGCAACGGCGGTGGAAGCCGCGGTGGCCAAAGCTGGTAATCACCAACTGCAAAAAGCCGCCTTCGGGCGGTTTTTTGTTTGTCTCTCAAAAACCTTTTTAGAACACTCCGAGCGCGTAGATAATCCAAAACAAAACCGAGAGATCATTTTTGAAATAAGGAACATCTACGAGCCCATGCACCAAGAGCGCGATCATGGCGGCCATGGCGGAGGCCGCGGCGATCGCCCTTTCGCGATCTTTGCCGAGGAAGAATTTCCACGCCCTTCGGAAGAAAAAAATCATGAGCCAAAAAAACCCAGCAACCCCCAAGAGGCCGACCTCGCTCCAAAAATTGAGCAAGATATTGTGCGGGTAGAGAAAAATTTCAATATACTTCGCGCGATGATACGGCTCGATCCCCGTTTGGTACCCGGCAAGCCCCGCTCCGGAAATCGGATGGTCACGAAGCATCTGCCGGGTTTCCCCCCAAATCGTCCGGCGCACCTGGCCGGACCAATCTCGCATCAAAAGCTCATCGCGAAGCGCGGGGGTTTTAAAAATAAAACCGACAGCAAGAATCATGGAAAAGGTAAAAGGTAAAAGGTAAAAGGTAAAATGAAATCGGCGAATTCGGTTCCTGTGTTTGAGGAGCAGGAGCAAGAAAAGAAAAATCAATCCGGCGGCAATACCCACCAGCGCCCCAGTTGAGTGCGCCCAGACAATCACCAAGAGACTCGCGAGAAGAGTCAATAACCAGTAACCGATAGCCGTCGCCCCTTTCACGCTCGCGGCTCGCGAGGGAAAAAGCCTTCCGGTAAACAGCAACACCAAGGGCCCGAGAAAAAGACCGAGCGCATTGGGATATGCGAAAATACTTGTCACGCGCCGGACAGATTCCTCCGCCCATGGAGAGGGAATCCAAAACCCGGTGAGTTTCTGAAAGAACGCAAAAGACGAAAGGAGCATCACGGACACGGAAAGCACGCGCATGACCGATGCCGGAGAGACCTCTCGGGTGCGTAGGGCAAAGAGGAGCGGCAAAAGAAACAATATCGGCTCAAAAAAATACGCCTTCCACACCCCCGCGGCCGCGCGCATATCCGGTGAAACAAAAACCGCCACGGTTGCGGCAAGAAGAAAAAACCCGATTGGGAGAAGAATCGAGCGCGGAGGGATTGCCGCCTTCGCGGTGCGAAAATGACGGATACACCAAACCAAAAATACTATATAGATCATCCCTTCGAGCACGGTCATCGGAAATCCACCCGCTGAAAAACGGATAAGGTAGCTTGGCAGGGTGGCGACGACAAAAAGCAGCGCCCAGGAAAATTTCCGCCAGGAAAAAAACGCGAAAAGGAAAAAGTAAACAGCAAGAGCGAATGAAACCATAGAAAAAATTTACGAAGCGCGCCGCAAACGCAAGAGATCACGAAGCAGTTCGCGATTCAATACGCCGGTTACATATAAGCAGGCGCCATAGAGAGCCGCGCCAAGAGCCAGCGCCGCGAGCCAGTGAGTATCGCGGAGCAAGAGCATGCCAATCGCCGCGAGTCCCGCCGATAAAAGTATGCGGAAACAATTTTTTGTTTTGAGCGCCGCTCTACTGCTTCGGACCACTACGATCGCCGTCAGTATCACCATTAAGACTTCCGAAAAAACCGTCGTCCACGCGGCACCCCATATACCGTACCGCGGAATAAGAATGGCATACGCCGCAAGCGAGAACGCGGCATCGAGCGCGTATCCCCAGATCATACTCCGCTGCTTTCCAAGGGCTACGACGGTGTGCCCGAAAAGCGTCGAGAAAAATACCGCTCCCATGCCAAAGATGAGCACTCCGAGAATATCCCCCGAGAAAGAAAAATCCCTGCCGGCAACAAACTCCATCATCGGCCTTCCCAAGATCACCCCCATGGCTACTGTTGGCAAGGCAACAAGCACCATCGCGTCGAAAGATCTTTCGAGGAGTCTTAAGAATCGTTCGCGGTTTCCCGATACCCATGCCGCGGTCATCGCCGGAAGCACGAGGCCCATGAACATCGTGGCCATCCCGGTGAGAATATCGAGCACGCGATATGCCGCGCTATAGAATCCCACTTCCGTTTCCGGACGCAAAACGGAAAGAAAAAGGATGTCGGCCTTGAGATAAATAAGATTAAAAATAATAGAGATACCAATAGGCCAGCTCATGGCTATAATCCGCCGCCAGAGCTCCGCGTCATAGGCAAAGCGTATCCGCGTAAAGGCGCCTGTTTGCGCGCGCAAGAAAATAAAATTCACAAGGCTCCCCAGAACGATCACCGCTATATACCATAAAAAATCCAGCTTGAGCCACGCCGCTATTGATATCCCAACAAGAAGCGCCATGCGCCCGGCAAGCTCCGCCATGACCACCTTCTCCATGCGAAGACACTGCTGAAAAAGCGGCACGAGCGTTTGGGTCAACGCTATCGCGAAAAAAGAAAAAATCGCGATGCCGATCGCTTGCTTTACCTCGAGTGAATATGGAAAAAAAACAAAAGCGATCAGTGGCGCCATCGCAAAAAACACCACGGACACCGCGAGCCGCAAGGTAAAGATATTGGACATGACGCGGCCCTGCGCCTCGCGCTCCTCTGATGAGAAAGTCGTGCTCTGTCCTGATACCTCCCCGAGCATGCGGTTGGCAGTCAGCGAGAGTCCAAAGTCGGCGATAATGGCGAAAAATTGCAAAAACGAAACGGCGATGGAGTAGGCGCCAAAATTCTCGGGACCAAGCGAGCGCGTCATAATCGCGAGCACTCCGAGCCCAAGCAGGGTTGATACCCCTCTTCCGGCGGTTTGAATGGCGGTATTCCAAAATACCGCGCGGGCAAAAGACATAGTTTGACACCCTTTTAAAATTCCTTTACAATCAATGTATCACACTTCTCTATGGCAAATCGAGAAACATTCCAAATTTTCATTGATGATACGATCGTGGCGGCGGGTTTTAAAGACGCACCGGAGGATTTTAAAGAAGCCTATCATGAACGCCTTGAACTTGCTTTCGCCAAAAGAATGGGTACGGATCTTGCCGCCATGCTCGGCAAGGAGTCGCTTCTCGAATTCAATGAAATGATTGAAAGGAACCCGACTGCCGCACCGGAAACCCTTTTTGAATTTTTCTCAAAGCATATCCCGAACATTGAACAGGCCATTGTCGATATCATGAAAGAATTCCAGGCGGAATTTGTACGAGCGGCCAAGGCCGTGCCAGGAAAGTAAAACCGGACGCATCACCTTATACCACTTTTTTGCGGCCGGCACTCTCTGTTGCCCGCCGCATTTCTTTTTCCGCCGCGCCCCCGCAAAGAGCATTGACAAAAAACTCCCCTCTTCGTATACTTGATTCCTGTGGAACACTTCCTCAAAATTCCATTATGCTAAACACTGAAACCCTCAAAAAAATACAGACCCAATTACAAGCCGAAAAAGAACACATGGAAGCGGCGCTTTCTTCTTTTGCTTCAAAGAGCACCCATAATCCAGATGATTACAACGCCTCTTTCCCGGAGTTTGGAGACAAGGACGAGGACAATGCGAGCGAAGTTGCCGCCTTTACCGACAACCTGACGATCGAGCGGACGCTGGAATCAAGCCTCCGCGACGTAAAAAACTCGCTGAAGCGCATCGCTGATGGCACCTACGGCACCTGCAAATACTGCAAAAAATCCATCGACGAAAAACGCCTTCTCGCGCGCCCGACATCAAGCGCCTGCATTGACTGCAAAAAACAGCTGACCCAGGAAGTCTAAGTTTAAAAACGCATATGAGACTCGATCGCCACGGAATCTTCTTGTGGATATCGGGTTTTTTGTTTTTTTCCGACCGAATCTTAAAATTTCTGGCGCCCCGCTTTCCCGAAAATGCCCTCTCCACCTCAAGCCACCTCGCGGGCGCGGGCTTCTTTCTCAATCCGAAGCTCCTGGGTTTAACCTTGCCGTCATTTTTTTCTTTCGGCGCCGCCCTGGCGGCATTGGTGCTTTTTTTGATATTCGCCGCTGAACAAAAACTTTCGCGCCCTCCAGTGTATCTCATCCTCGCGGGAGGCTTGAGCAATCTCGTGGATCGCGGTTTATTTTCCGGTGTCGTGGATTTTATCCGCATCGGCAATGCCACCTTCAATATCGCCGACCTTTTGATCTGGGTGGGAATTTTTCTTCTCCTGCGCCAAGCCTTCTTCTCCGAACGCCCGTCTCCAGGCATAATATCTTAATATGCCATCCAAGGTGCTCTCAGCGGCGGTGGTTGGACTCAATGGCGCCCTCGTTGAAACCGAGGCGGATGTTTCATCCTCGCTCTCGAGTTTTACGATTGTCGGCTTGCCGGATACGGCCGTGCAGGAAGCCCGCGAACGAGTACGCTCCGCGATCAGAAACAGCGGCGTGCAATTCCCTCCGGGCCGCGTCACGGTCAACCTTGCTCCGGCAGATCTCAAAAAAGAAGGAACAGCCTACGATCTACCAATCGCCATAGCCATTCTTGCCGCCTCGGGCGAGCTCCATTTGGGCGCGGGAACGGCCGCGAAAACACACCCGAGCGATTCCCCGTGGAAACAAATGCTTTTCTTGGGAGAATTGGCACTCGATGGAAAAGTTCGCCCCTCAAACGGGACACTGGCCATCGCCCTCCAGGCGCGGCAGGCGGGCATACAGTCTCTTTTTGTTCCGCAAGCCAACGCGGAGGAGGCCGCCCTCGTCTCGGGTATCGAAGTCTTCCCCGTGGAAAGTCTCCAATCGCTCATCGCCCATTTAAAAAACATCACCCCGCTGACGCCTTATGTCGCGGGAGAGCTGTCGCACGTCAAAGAGGAGCCGCTGCTTATCGATATGGCCTACATCGCCGGCCAGGAACACGCCAAGCGCGCGCTCGAGATCGCGGCCGCCGGCGGCCACAACATTCTCTTCACCGGTCCGCCAGGCTCCGGAAAAACGCTTTTGGCCAAGGCGCTTTCCGGGATCCTCCCCTCGCCTTCGTTTGACGAAATGATAGAAATCACGCGCATCTGGAGCGTGGCTGGCCTCCTGAAACAAGGAGAGCCCATCCTGCGCTCTCGTCCTTTTCGCTCCCCGCACCACTCCGCGTCTTCCGCGGCGGTTTTGGGTGGGGGAAGCTCTCCGCGTCCGGGTGAAATCACCTTGGCGCACCGGGGAGTTTTATTCCTGGATGAAGTCGTGGAATTCCACCGCGACGTTCTCGAGGGATTGCGTGAACCGCTCGAGAATCGCCACATCGTCGTCTCAAGAGCCGGAGGCACTCTCGATTTTCCCGCCAATTTTATGCTCGTCGCGGCGCGAAATCCTTGCCCGTGCGGCTACGCGGGCGACCCGCAAAAACACTGCACCTGTTCGGCCTCCCAAGTGATTCGGTACCAAAAGAAAATATCGGGGCCGCTGCTCGATCGTATTGATATCGTGGTTGAAGTGCCAAGGCTTAAGTTTGAAAAACTCACGGAAGACCAGGTCGCCGAGAGCTCGAATGCCGTGCGTGCGCGCGTTGAGGCCGCGCGAAAAATCCAACGCGAAAGATTTTCGGGCACCCCCATTGCCTCGAATTCCGAAATGTCGGTCGCGGAAATCAAAAATGCCTGCCGGTATTCTGCCGCGGTTCAGGACATTTTGCGGACCGCCGTCGAACGGCTCCACCTTTCGAGCCGCGCGTATCATCGCACCCTCAAACTCGCGCGCACTATAGCCGACATGGCAAACATTACCGACATCAGCACGACCCATGTCGCCGAAGCCCTCCAGTACCGTCCGCGCGTCGAATTATAAAAAAACAAAAACACCCCGGCAGAATCGTCGAGGTGTTTTCTTATTTCACGTAGGTAAACGGATTCACTCGCCGTCCGGAAACATAGATTTCAAAATGCAGGTGTGGTCCGGTCGATTTTCCGGTACTTCCCATGAGCGCTAAGACGTCTCCTTTTGAAACACGTTGGCCTTTTTTGACATAGATTTTACTCGCGTGAGCATAGCGCGTCTTGAGGCCATTGCCGTGATCAACCATCACTTGCCAACCATAGCCGGTATAGCGCTGCTCCACAAAAATCACCACGCCGTCATCGGACGCATAGATCGGCGTACCTTTCGGCGCGGCGATATCAAGCGCCGGATGACGCCAGCTGAAATATTGAGTGATGCGACGCGACTCGGTGGGCCAGAGCATCCCCGCCACTTTTGGCGCGGGCGCCGGCCGCACAGCCGGAGCGGGTATTGCGGTTGGAGGACGTGATACCGGAGTTGGAGCACGATAAGGCACCCCGCCGGGGACAATCAATCTTTGTCCCACTTCGAGCGTTACCGTCGGATCAATTCCATTGAAACTCAACACCTCGCCCGGGAGCACTCCATAGGTTTTGGCGATACGCTCAATCGTATCTCCTTTTTTAATCTCATGCGCAACCCCTGTGACCGGAAGAATAAGAAGCTTCTGCCCGGCTCGAATCACGCTATACGGACTCAAGCCGTTCGTCCATAAAACCGTGTTAATACTAATACTGAATTTTCGCGCGATGCCACTTGCCGTGTCGCCCGTTTGCACGATATACTCTTCGGTTGCTTTTCTCGCGTACACCGCCTCCGACGGAGAAAGTTCGATAGGTAAAAACACATGCCCATCGAGGGCCAGCGGAAGCTCGCTATCGAGCTCCTCCGGAGGAAAATCAACAAAAAAATCTTCACTCGCGAGCACCTTCCATGACGGCAGCCCTCCTTCAATGACCACGGCGTCTTCCTCTTGAAGAATATCAAACAACAGCGACTTTTCCCCGGTATCCGCATCCTCTGATGCGCGGCTCGCGGTGGCCATGGCAAACACGGCGAGCCCCACGACTAAGACATGCGCGAGGTAGCGATGGGCAAGAATAAAAAAAATCCTTTGCTCGGCCGGGCGCAGGACTCTTCCGATGAGAAGCCTCGCATCACGAAATGTTTTATAGAAAAAAAGCGCAGCGGGAAGTGCCCCTTTTGTAGCCTTTCCTATCCCCGCCCCAAAAAACAAAAAGAGGGTGTGCGCGCCCCCTCCGATATACATCGCCCAGTCGCCGATGGCGAGAATCCCTCTTACTAAAAAGTGATAAAATCGGTATTTCATGGGGTTGTTTCAGAAAACCGTATACCCTCCAGACTACCGAAAAAGGACGTTTTTGTCAATGAAAAATTACTCCACCACTTGCCCAAAAATGGCTTTTTTGATACTCTTTCTATTGCTTTTCCCCTCGTTTTAATTTCTTAAAATAGACGCTATTTTATGACCGTTCTTGAATGGTTCATACTCGGTTCAGCAGCCCTCGGTATTGTGTGGGGCTTGGCGCTTGCCAAGCAAATCTCCAAGCTCCCCCAAGGAGAAGGGAAGATGGTAGGTATCGCGCTTGCCATCCAAGAAGGCGCGAAAGCCTATCTGTCGCGGCAATATAAAACCATCGCCCCGATCGGAGTGGCTGTTTTCCTCATTTTAGGATTCGCCTTAAACTGGACCATGGCTTTTGGGTTTTTAGTGGGGGCGATATTTTCCGCCTCGGCAGGCATCATCGGCATGAATGTTTCCGTACGCGCGAATGTCCGCACCACCGAAGCCGCCAAGAAAGGACTCGCGGAGGCGCTTGCGGTGTCGGTGAAAGGCGGCTCCGTGACGGGACTCCTTGTGGTCGGGTTAGGATTGTTGGGAGTAGCGGGATATTACTTTCTCACGCGTGATTTAAATGCGCTCATCGGTCTTGGTTTTGGCGGCTCGCTCATCTCCGTCTTCGCGCGTTTGGGCGGCGGTATCTTCACCAAAGCGGCCGACGTCGGCGCCGACCTCGTGGGTAAATTGGAAGCCGGAATCCCGGAAGACGATCCTCGTAATCCGGCCGTCATCGCCGACAATGTGGGCGACAATGTGGGCGACTGCGCGGGTATGGCCGCAGATCTTTTTGAAACATACGCCGTCACGGCAGTGGCTTCCATGCTTTTGGGTGGACTCCTCTTTACGGGAAGCGCCGCGATTTCTTATCCCCTCGTACTCGGAGGCGTCGCCATTCTTGCCTCAATTGTGGGCACGCTTTGTATCCGTCTTGGAAAAAACCAAAACATTATGGGGGCACTCTATAAAGGCCTCGGAGCATCAAGCATCCTTTCAGCAATTGGTTTCTATTTCGCAACCATGATACTCGCTCCCCAATTCACCACGATCTCCCCCTTCCGCCTCTTTATCACCTCTCTTGTCGGCATCGCGGTGACAGCCCTCATGATTCTCCTTACGGAATACTACACCGGCACCAATTTCAAACCGGTTCAGCGCGTCGCCGCGGCTTCGGAAAGCGGACATGCCACCAATATCATTCACGGCCTCGCCCTCTCCATGAAATCCACGGCGCTCCCGATTCTCATCATCGCGGGCGCGGTCCTTTTGAGCTACTGGCTTGCCGGACTCTATGGCGTTGCGGTGGCCGCTATGTCTATGCTCTCGCTCACGGGTATTGTCGTCACTATTGATGCGTATGGCCCCATCACGGACAACGCCGGCGGCATTGCCGAAATGGCAGGGCTCCCAGAGAGCGTGCGCCAGGTTACTGATCCTTTAGATGCCGTGGGCAACACCACCAAGGCGGTGACGAAATCGTATGCCATCGCTTCGGCTGGGCTCGCGGTGCTCGTACTCTTTGCGGCGTATACCGAAGAAATCGCGGCACGCGGAAAGGTGATCACGTTTGAGCTTGGCGATCCGCTGGTTTTAGTCGGTCTTTTGCTCGGTGGCATGTTGCCTTATCTTTTCGCCTCTTTCTGCATGGAAGCCGTGGGGCAGGCGGCGCAGGGTGTTGTTGAAGAAGTGCGCCGACAATTCAAAGAAATCAAAGGTATCATGGAAGGTACGGCAAAACCCGACTACGGCAGGGCGGTGGATATTGTTACCCGTAGCGCTCTCTCTAAAATGTTTGTGCCGGCGCTTCTCCCCATTGCGGCGCCGCTCCTAGTCGGCTTTCTCCTTGGTCCCAAGGCTCTTGGCGGGCTCCTTGTTGGATCGCTCGTCACTGGACTTTTTCTTGCCATCTCCATGACCACGGGAGGCGCGGCATGGGACAATGCGAAAAAGTATATTGAAGCCGGCCACCATGGCGGCAAGGGTTCCAATGCCCATAAGGCGGCCGTCACCGGCGACACGGTCGGCGACCCGTACAAGGACACGGCCGGACCAGCGATCAACCCGATGATCAAAATCATCAATATCGTCGCCCTCCTCATCATCGGATTCATACTCTAAAAAACAGTCACAAAAAATCCCCCGACGGAGTTGTTGGGGGGTTTTGTTTTTGAAAAGAATTCAGGATGAGCAACCCGACCGCTAACTCTTTTAAGCGGTCGGGTTGCTTTTTTCTCCACCCTCCTAATACTGGACAAAATATCAAGCGTGGGGTAAATTTGGAGACCATAAGGAAACATTTGTAGATTTGACGTATTTATTTGTTGATTTGTAAACACTATGAAAACCGACATCAAAAAACTCCCGAAAGGCCTCGTGGAAATCACTTTTGAAATATCCCCCGAAGAAATGGCACCCTATCTTGAACGGGCCGCCGTCCGTGTCTCCGAGCGCGTGAAAATTCCGGGATTCCGGCCGGGTAAAGCGCCCCTTAACGTCGTGATTTCAAACGCGGGGGAAATGGCCGTCTGGGAGGAAGCGGCGGAAGAAGCTGTGCGTAAGACCTATTCTCACACCGTGGAGCAAGAAAAATTCTCCACGATCGGCTCGCCGCATATTGAAGTTTTAAAACTCGCGCCAAAAAACGCTTTCAGCTACAAAGCCACTGTGCCCCTCTTGCCGGAGGTTACCATGGGTGATCTCTCCTCGCTCAAAATAGAACAAAAACTCGCAGTCGTGGAAGAAAAGCAAATAGAAAAAGCCCTGCATGACTTGCGTAAAATGCAATCACAGGAAATTGTTTCCGCTGAACCGCTTCAGAAAACCGGAAAGGCGCTAGTTGATATGTCTATAAGCATGGATGGTGTTCCCGTGTCGGGAGGAGAGGCTAAAGAACATTCCATCTACATGGACGAGGAGTACTATATTCCCGGTCTCAAGGAAAAACTTTTAGGCGCGAAAAAAGGAGACTCGCTTTCTTTTAAACTCCCCTTCTCAAAAGAACACTTCCAAAAAAATCTTGCCGGACGCGAGGCGGATTTTAAGGTTGATATCAAGGACGTCTACGAACTCAAGGCCCCGGAGCTCGACGACGCGTTTGCAAAAACATTGAGCCAAGAATCCTTGGACGCCCTCAAGGTCATCATTCGAAAAAATATGGAGCTTGAGGCGGCACAAAAAAATGACGACGGCGTCGAAATCGAACTTTTAGGGCAAGCTACCCAGAGAACCACGTTCGGGGAAATTCCGGATATTTTAGTGAATGAGGAAGTGATAAAAATGATCCACGAGCTGAAGGATGGCATTTCCCGCCAAGGCATGCCTTTTGAAGACTATCTTTTAAAAATCAGTAAGACCCTAGACCAATTAAAACTTGATTTTGTGCCCGAGGCTATGAAACGCGTGAAAACCGCCATCTTATTGCGTTTCATTGTCTCCACCCAAGCGCTCGATGTATCAGCTAAAGAAACAGACAACGAGGTGGCCCGCGTAAGTGAGCTCTATAAAAACGACCATGAAACGCGGAAAGCCGCATCAACCCCCGAAGCGCGCGCCTATCTCAAAAACTTTCTCTTGAATCGCAAGGCGATCGACTGGCTCAAGGCAAAAGCGGGGCTCGCGCCTTCTCTTGCCGCTCATAGGGAGAAGTCCGGGGGATCGTAGCCTCCTGTCGCCCATGGATTACACCGTAGGAGCCGTCTCACGGCCCGTATGCCCCCGTCCCATAGCCCAAGCCGTTTAATGGACTCCTTGGCGTACTGGGAGCAGGTGGGATAAAAACGACACCCAATCGCCGGCCCGATAAAAAACCGCGGGAATCCATGGTCAGGCGAGAGAATTCGCTGGTAACACCAAATCAAAAGCGTCCCACAGGTGCGGGGCGCTTTTTTGAGGACATTGATCCACGAAGACATACGCCTGTTTAGCCCTTCAAAATCCCGGCCCTTCTGCAGGCGATCCCGACATCCTTCTCAATATCTTGAAAACTCGCCTTGAGAGCCTCGGATTTCACCAGTATCGCCACGTCGCACCCCGGTTTGATGGCGCCCCAGTGATGGCGCAACACCTCCCGCACCCTTCGTTTGATGGCATTGCGTTTTGTGGCCTTTTTATGCACTTTGAGTCCAGCCACCACGGTCGCGCGGCTGTTTCCTATGGCGTTGGGCAGGGTGCGGAGAGTGATAAAATCACCATAGACACTCCTCCCCCGGCGGAGAACCCTCTCGACGTCTTCTTTTTTTCGCAGACGGAAAGGGGAAGCGAGCATACCCCTTCTTAAACCGTCAAACGCTTGCGCCCCTTTGCACGACGCCTGGAGATGACCTTCCTGCCTCCTTTTTTTGCCATACGAGAGAGAAACCCGTGCCGCTTCGCGCGCTTTCCTTTCTTTGGCTGATAGGTTCTTTTGACCATATACCTTGCTTTTTTAAGTCTTAAATTTTATACTAGAAAAGCTCCACCCACTCTCTTTATCAACAATTGCGGTTTTTGTCCACACTTCATCAACAGTCTATCAACCTCTTGTCTCTTGATCCTGTTTTGAAGAACTCTCGCCTGTGCTATAGTGAGGAAGATCTAAAAATCCTTCACCTAAGACTCCATTATTGTATGACGCCTGAACAACTGTGGCAAGCGACGCTCGGGGAACTTGAAATCTCTTTGAGTAAAGCGAACTTCACCACCTGGTTCAAACATACATACATCGCGGGCATGGAAAACAACCGGGTTACCGTTCATGTCCCCAACGCTTTTACAAAAACATGGCTTGAGAGAAAACACCAAAAAGCGCTCCTTACTTCTCTCCAGCGGCTCACCAACCGCGAGGTGAAAGAGTTAATCTTTGAAGTAACATCCCAAGGAGCCGCCCGTATTCTCTCTCCTTCTTGGACCCCGACAGTTGAAGCTTCAAAATTCTCCACGGGGTCTTCCACTTCCTCTTCCGCAGGTATAAATCCGAAATATACCTTTGAGACATTTATTGTCGGTAAGGGTACTGAACTGGCCCATGCCGCCGCGCGCGCGGTATCCGATAACCCGGGGGCGGTCTATAACCCGCTCTTCATCTACGGCGGCGTCGGCCTTGGAAAAACCCACTTGGTACAAGCCATCGGCAACGAAGTTAAGCGGAAGTGGCCGGAGCGAAAAATCCTTTATGCCACCTGTGAAACCTTTACAAATCAGTTTATTGATGCGGTGCGCACGGGTAAAGGAAAGCAATTTCACGACACCTATCGGAGCGTGGACATGCTATTAATCGACGATATTCAGTTTATTTCAAGCAAAACCGAAACCCAGGAGGCGTTTTTTCATACCTTTAACGACCTCTACCAAGCCAATAAACAGATTGTTATCTCTTCCGATCGCCACCCAAAAGCTATTCCTGCGGTAGAAAGCCGCCTTATATCGCGTTTTGAGGCGGGAATGACCGCTGATGTGACGGCGCCGGACCTTGAGACGCGAGCGGCGATATTAGCCGCCAAATGCCAAGAAAAGCACTATGAGATTGCGCCTGATATCCTTTCCTACCTTGCCTCCCATATACAAAACAATGTCCGCGAGCTTGAAGGGGTTTTAAATAAAATTATCGCCTTCCATCAGTTAAAAAATATTCCTCCGACACTTGATTTTGTTAAAAACCTTCTTGTGAACCACCAGCAAGGAATAAAGAAAAACTTCACCCCAAAACAAATCATCCAAACTGTGTCGGAATTTTATGATGTTCGGATAGAAGATCTTCTTGGTAAAAGCCGCGAAAAACGCCTCTCTCACCCGCGGCAGATTATTATGTATATCCTCCGTGATAACTTAAAATCTTCTTTTCCTATGATCGGCGCTGAACTTGGGGGGCGCGACCACACCACCGCGATGCATGCCTGCGAAAAAATCACGCGGGATATGGAACTCGATCCGCATGTAAAATACGAGGTTGACATGATCCGCCAACGCCTGTGTTCTTAAGATAAATTCAAGGAAAATTTCCTGTGCATATCTTGTGGCAATGCCTTTATAATAAGTGCACAAAAAAACCCTTTTCCCCGCTGTTCGATTTTCTTCCACCTTTTCTCCCGTTGTCTTCCTCACCTTTTCCCTTTCCTTTCCACATGTATAAACCAAAAAAACACCCGTGGTTGACAAGAAAAAAAGAAACAGTATAAGATTATCCACAGTATTACTACTGCTACTGTATTTAAACTATCTTTTAAATAATAACCATGCGATTCTCGGCAACACAGGAAAATTTAAACTTTGGGGTGTCTCTCGTAGGAAGGATTTCCGCGAAAAGCGGCGCGCTTCCAATTTTGAATAATATATTGGTACAGTGTAAAACGGAGGGGGTGTATCTTTCCGCGACAAATCTTGAGGTGGGAGTAAAATGTCTTATCCGCGCGAAGGTGGAAGAAGAGGGTGATTTCACTGTCCCGGCGAAACTTTTTTCAGATTATATTAATTTGCTTTCTGATCGCGTTGACGTGGATGTAAAAAACCAGGAAGTGGAAATTTCTTCTGGATTTTCCTCGGCAAAAATAAAAGGGCTTCCCGCGTCAGAATTCCCCTTTTTACCAAAGGTGGAAAATGGGAAAAAAATAACTATTAATAAAAAAGTTTTTCTCCAAGCGGTTGCCCATGTGGCTTTTGCGGCGGCGAACAATGAAACTAGACCTGAACTCTCCGGAGTTCTCATAAAAATCCACGAGGGTGGAGATAAACTCTTTTTTACAGCCACAGATAGTTATCGTTTAGCCGAATATCGAGTAGATTCTGGACAAGCGCCCACTGAAAGTTTTTCCGTCATAGTTCCCTCAAAAACCCTTCTTGAGGTTTCACGTATTCTTGGAGTCCAAGAGGATATAAAAGAGGTGCAGATGGAAATAGGGGCCAACCAAATTGCTTTTACGTGCGGCAATACCGAGATAATCTCCCGTCTTATTGATGGCGTCTACCCGGACTATGAACAAATCATTCCCAAAGAATTTAAAACCAAGACTCTTACCTCAAAAGACGCGCTGATTCGGTCTATCAAAGCCGCGAGCCTTTTTTCAAGGAGTGGGATCTATGATATTGTTTTAAAGGTTACTCCCGGACAGGGTTTACGAGTGGCAAGCGCCAATAGTCAACTCGGAGAAAATCTAATGACTATCGAAGCCGAAGTGGAAGGAGAGGCCAATGAGATCACCTTTAATTTTCACTACCTACTTGACGCCCTCCAAGTGCTTGAAAGCGCAAGGGTGTCCATCCAGATGATAGACGCGGGTAGCCCAACCCTCCTATCCCCTGATCAGGGCGAGAGTTCTCTCCAAATCATCATGCCGATCAAGCAGTAAAAAAGGAAAAAGTTTCAAAAATAAAAACCCGCTCGGGGAAGGACGAGCGGGTTTTTTGTTTACTGCGATACCGTAATAACCGCGTGCGCCTCGCCTTCATTCAATACATCGTCGTAGGCGCGGGAGGACAATGTGTGTGGTCCAGGCGAAAGTGATCCCGGAAGTGAGAAGACTCCGGACAGGTTTGGTGTCAGAAGTTCTCCCAAGAATGTTTCATCAAGAAAGATTTTTATTGATCGGACTCCTCGCGGCGCGCTTGCTTGGACGCTAATAGTGAAAGATGATCCGGCGGAGAGTACCGCGCTCTCTGTCGGCGAAATCAGGGATACGGCGGGTCGGTATTCGGGAAGATGGATATTGTCATCTTCCACCGGCGGCTGTTCCATGGTGATCTTTTGTTTTTTGGCCCAGGCGAGCACCCCGTCTTCCCAATTACGGAACTGTGGATCATCCTCGGGATGAGAAGGTTGCGGGCCGCGAGGGTCATTTTTGCCGACGAAGTAGAGAATGGAGTGTGGCTCTTGGAAGGCGTGCTCCGCGCGAAGAGATAATGGTGTCCACTCGGTGGCGCGCCGTTTGGAGATCGTGTCGATGACGACTTTAATTTGGCCGGTCCCCTCCCCGCGCAAGATGGGTTTTTCAATGTCTTCTTTTTCCGGTGGCGTGAAGGTTTCCACCGGTTTGCTTTTTAGAGCTTTTTGCATAAACGCATTCCAAATCGGACCCGCGGTATACGAACCATCTGCCCCCCTTTTCATTTCCTTATTGTCGTTGTTTCCGGTCCAGACGCCGGTAACCAGCGATGGCGTGTATCCAAGGAGCCATCCGTCGTGCCAGTCGTTGGTTGTGCCGGTTTTAGCCGCTACGGGACGATCTGGGAGCGTGAGGGGGTTCTGGGTGCCAAAGACATAAGCCCGGGCATCGTTGTCTGAGAGGATGTTTGTTACTAAGCGCACGGCTTGTTTCTCAAGAACTTTTTTCGGCGCCGGCTGTTCCCACTCTTCCAAAACATTGCCCTGCCCATCTTCCACCCGCAGAATAAAACTCGGCGGAACATACACCCCCTCATTGGCAAGTACCGCGTATCCCGCGGCATGATCCAAAAGCTTCACCTCCGCGCCTCCCAAGACCAATGAGAGGCCAAAGCGGCTGCGATTCTTGAGCGTGCTGTAACCCATTTTTTCGGCCAAATTCAAAACCGTATCAACACCTGCCAAGTATAAGGTTTTCACCGCGGGGATGTTTAAAGATCCTGCGAGTGCTTTTCGCATGCTCACGGGGCCGTGTTCTTTTCCGTCATAGTTATGGGGTGTGTAGTCGGTGGGATAGTTTTTAAACACGGTCTCAACATCGTAGAGCGTGGTTTCGGGTGTATATCCTTTCGCAAAGGCCGCGGCATACACGATTGGCTTAAAAGATGACCCGGGTTGCCGCGGGCGCATCACCACATTTACCGCGCCATCATGCTCCTCATCAAAATAATCACGTGAACCAACCAGGGCGAGCACTTGCCCGGATTTCGGATCCAGGGATACGAGCGCCGCGTTGCCGCCACTATATTTTTTTTCATTATTTTCCGCTCCTTTGCGCACTTCCTCTTCGGCGATCTGCTGAAGATCCCAATCTAAGGTGGTGGTAATGCGAAGGCCGCCCTCCTCAATCAGCCGGTCGCCATATTTTTCCATGAGAAGGTCTTTGATGAAAAGGCTGAAGTGCGGAGCCAAAAGATTATCCTGACGGGCTTTAAATTTTTTCAGTAAATCTTCCTTCTGCGCCCGCTCGGCATCCTCCGCGCTGATATATTTTTCTTCGGCCATCACGCCGATAATATACCGCGCGCGCTTCTCGAGTTCGTCGGTGTGGGAGCCATATGGAGAGAGATAAGAAGGCGCCTGCGGGAGAGCGGCTAGGAGTGCCGCCTCTCCTAGGTCGAGGGTTTTGGCGCTTTTATTAAAGAAAGTGAATGACGCGGCCTCAATGCCATACACGGTTGAGCCGTAGGGGATTTCATTGAAGTACATTTTTAAAATTTGGTCTTTAGAGAATTGCTTTTCAAGCTGATACGCCATAATGAGCTCCTTGAGCTTGCGGGAGTATGTCTTTTCTCGGGTGAGCACCGCGTTTTTTACCAGTTGCTGGGTGATTGTGGATCCCCCCTGCGCCTTGCCTCCGCGAAGGATGTCAATCAATACGGAACGGACGATGCCCTTGATGTCAAAACCGCTGTGTTCATAAAAACTGCGATCCTCCGCGGCGATGGCCGCCCATTTTGCCAAGGGTGAGATATCGGGGAGTTCTACCAGTGTGCGCTTCTCCGATCCATGAATATCATACAAAAGGGTTTTTCCCGTGCGGTCGTAAATTTTTGTACTCAGCGGGATGGCACGTTCAAGAAAGCGGTCCGGGTTTGGCAGGTTGCGGGAAAAAAGCGCCAGGAGCCAGATAAAAATAATCCCGCCGAGCAAGACGGCACTTGTGACAAACAGAAAAAGAGTGCGGATGAGAGCGCCGGCCTTCAGTCCCTGGAAAGGTATTTTTAAATGAGGGATGCGGATTTTTGGCAAGGAAAAAAGCGGTTGCCTGCGGCGAGCTTTCCCGCGCCACGGGCGAGGGGACTTCACACGACGGGGATTATAGGTCATATTGAGGGTATTCTGGCAGAAATTCATTGAAAAAGGAAGTGCGCGGTCTGGTATTTTTCATGAAATTGTTTATAATACCCAAAGTTCACTCATTCGGCCCGATAGCCAGGAAGGCAATGCGGGTCTGTCCCAAGATTATCAAAAATGCTTTTTGCTATAATCTCGAGGATCCTCGATGGCTTGATAAAACCTTAAGGCCTGGCCCGATAGCCAAGCAGTAAGGCAGGGGTCTGCAAAACCCCTATACGTGGGTGCAATTCCCACTCGGGCCTTAAGGTTTGAAGCCATCGGGACAATTCCCACTCGGGCCTTGGAGTAAAATTCAATATGAGGTCTCTATAGAAAGAAAGGCGCCCACATAAGGGTGCCTTTCTTCTGTGGGTGTTTTCTGATACAGTGATTTCGAATAGACGATGTGATACGGTATGAAAAGGTTTATCATTATTGACGGCAACGCGCTCGTGCACCGGGCTTTTCATGCCCTTCCTCCCCTTTCCACTAAAGAGGGTCTTTTTGTAAACGCGGTCTATGGGTTTACAATGATTCTCATGCGCGTTCTTAAAGAATATCATCCGGAATATATCGCCGTGACATTTGATTTGCCCGCGCCGACGTTTCGGCATAAAAAATACGCCGAGTATAAAGCCACGCGCATTAAACAGCCGCAAGAGCTCTATGATCAACTGCCGCTCGTGAAGGATGTCGTGCGCGCGTTCCGCATTCCTGTTCTCGAGAAAGAGGGTTTTGAGGCCGATGACTTGATTGCCACGTTGAGCGCGCGTATTGAGAAAGAACTGCCCGATACGGAAGATATCATCGTGACCGGCGATATGGATACACTTCAGCTCGTGGATGAAAATACGCGGGTCTATTCGCTCAAACGAGGATTGAGCGATATTTTAGTATATGATTTGGCTATGGTGAGAGAGCGGTTTGGCCTTGCGCCCGAGCAGATGAACGACTACAAGGCTTTGCGGGGCGACCCTTCTGATAATATCCCTGGGGTGAGGGGTATTGGAGAGAAAACCGCCATAGAGCTTCTTCAGAAGTTTGGGACTCTCGGAAAAGTGCTTACCGCGGCAGAAGCAGGCGACGAATCCATCCGAGTGAGAGTTCGAGAACTCCTTATTACCTATAAAAAAGACGCCATCCTCGGGCGGGAACTTGTGGAGTTGGTAAAAGATGCTCCACTGTCGGCCTCGCCCTTGGAGTGCGCGAGGCAAGAGTCTGACAAAGAAAAACTTCGAGAATTGTTTACCAAATTCGAGTTCCGCACACTCCTGCCGCGGCTCGATAGCGACGAGAAATCGGCAGAGAAACAAAAAGAGAAGGTGTTACCCGCGGCAAAACAAGGAACACTGGAAGATTTCTTACAACAAGTAAAAAAAAATGAAAAATTCTCCGCGTTGATTACTGATAATCTCCTCCGGCTTGCCTCGGGAGACGCTATCGCTCAAGCGCAATGGCCGCTCTCATCAAGCGAAAAAAAGATACTCGACCCGATGTTTAAAAGTCGGGCATTAAAGGTGCTTCATAGAGCGAAAAAATTTATAAAGGCTTTACAAAAAGAAAAAGAATCCATTGAACCGCCTTTTTTTGATTTGGAAATTGCCGCTTATCTCCTCAATCCCGGACGGCGCGCGTATGAGCTCGCGGATATCGCCCGCGAATATCACGAAGACACTGCGGGTTTGGCGCAAGTGGCGCTCCGGCTTGAACAAAAGCTTGGTACAGCCCTGCGCGAGGTGAAAGAAATCGAACTCTTCCAAAAAATTGAAATACCGCTGGTGACGATTCTTTCCAAAATGGAAATGCTCGGCATCAAGATCGACGAGAAGTATCTGAATGGCCTCTCAAAACAATTCGGGAAACGGATTGATGACTTAAACAAAAAAATCTATCGGCTGGCGGGGTATGAATTCAACATCAATTCCCCCGCCCAGATCCGCGAGGTGTTGTTTGGGAAGCTCGGGCTCGGCGACAAAGGCGTGCGCATCAAAAAAACTCCCGGAGGAGAATCCTCCACTGCCGCGGGAGAGCTTGAGAAGATGCGGGGCATGCACCCGATCGTTGATTTAATTTTTGAACACCGTGAGTTTGCGAAATTACGCTCAACCTATACCGACGCCTTACCGGAATTGATCGATCCGCGCGATGGGCGCGTGCATACCACATTCAATCAAACCGTGGCCGCGACCGGCAGGCTTTCTTCTTCCGATCCAAACCTTCAAAACATTCCCATCCGCACCGAATCCGGCCGCGCGATCCGAAAGGCATTTGTGGCGGAGAAAGGATGGACGCTTCTTTCCGCCGATTACTCCCAGATTGAACTTCGCGTGGCGGCCTCGCTTTCGGGTGATCAAAAAATGATTGCCGCGTTTCAAGATGGCCGGGATTTTCATACCCAGACCGCGGCCCTGGTGTTTGGGGTGGCTTCAGAGAAGGTTACGGCAGAAATGCGCCGCGCGGCTAAAGCGGTCAATTTCGGCATCCTCTATGGCATGGGGTCAGACAGCTTGGCCAAGGCAACCGGGTTCTCGCGGGGACAGGCGCAAGGGTTTATTGAAAAATATTTCGTGACGTTCCATGGCCTTCGCCGCTTCTTGGATGGATGCATTAAGCAAGCGCGGGAAAAAGGATATGTGGAAACGCTGTTTGGCCGTCGCCGCTATTTACCGGAGATTACTTCCGGGTTTCAGCGGGCGCGCGCGCAGGCCGAGCGCATGGCTCTCAATCATCCTATCCAAGGAACGGCTGCAGATTTAATGAAGCTGGCTATGATTAAAGTATATCCCCTCACCCAAACCCTCTCCCCGACGGGGAGAGGGCAGGGAGAGGAGGGAGTGCGCATGCTCCTGCAGGTGCATGATGAGTTGGTATTTGAAGTGAAAGAGAAAAAAGCCCTGGAAATCGCGCTCTCTCTCCGCGCCCTCATGGAAGGGGTGCATGCACTCAAAGTGCCGCTTGAGGTGGAAATAAAAACGGGGCACAATTGGGGGGAGATGAAACCTATTGGAAAGATATGATTTTGTTTCTCCACGGCGCGGACACTTTTCGCTCTTCGGCTCGACTTCGGGAGCTGATGGACGGCTTTGTTAAAAAATACGACTCCGCGCGCATGAATATAGCGGTGATTTCTGAAAAGACCGACCCCTGGGCCGTGCGCGGGCTTTTAGGCTCGCTTCCTTTTTTGGCGTCAAGACGTCTTGTGGTGGTGCGCGATTTACTCACCCTTCCTGCTGACGTGCTCGCCGCGCTCGCGGAAGCATCCTCCGGAGGGGTGCCGGAAACATCCGTGCTCTTGGTGCGCGTGGCGGCAGATTTGGAGGAGAAGAAAAAATATAAAGAGGCGGCTGAACCATTCTGCTCTTCTGTCGGAGCAACCATTGAGGTGTGTGCGGAGCTTCAAGGAAAGGCTTTTGATGATTTTGTGGCTCGCCTTTTAAAAAAAAATAACTGTCGGATAACAAGAGACGCTTTGCGTGAATTCGTGTGGCGCTGCCAAGGCGATTTGTGGCGTATTGATCAGGAATCAAAAAAACTCGCCTCCTTCTGTGGTGAAAAAGAGGCCATACTTGAGGATGTTCGTGTCGCTGTGGGCGGCGTGGAAGAGGAGGATATGTTTGCCCTGCTTGATGCGCTTGCCGCAGGAAACTGGGCCGGCGCGCTTTTCTGCCTTGAGCGCCAAAAGCGCGCCGGGGTGACTCCGTATTCCATGCTCTCTATGATGGTCTGGCAGATGCGGCTGCTGGTGTCCGCTCGGTTGCTTCTCGATGAAGATCCGCGCGCGGCGGTTACAACAAGGATGAAGGTAAAACCTTTTGTCGGAGAAAAAGCCGCCTCCATGGCGCGGCGGTGGAGTCTTCCCGATCTCCGTGCGATCTATCAAGGGCTTTTACAGGTGGATATAAAAATGAAAACCGGCGGAGGGGATCCCGAAGCACTCCTCGCGTTACTTGTGGTAAAAGTGTAGCATGCAAAATCAATTACCGCACCGCAAGCAGTGCGGTATGCGGTAATATGACCCC
>JBBTTG010000011.1:0-14839 GCA_038064355.1 Patescibacteria group bacterium | reverse complement strand
CATGGGAAGTTCCACAATTACAGGACTCCCGGGCGGAAGCGCGTAAGTCCTACTTCACAAAAAATCCCTTACGGCGCAAGGCGGAAGCTTACCTGCAAAAGCTCAAACGCTCTTGGAAAATTCACCACCGCCTCTGTCCCTGAATGATACGTCAAGACATATACCGTCTTTTTCCCAAGAAAATACGCGTGCAATCCTTCGGGGGTGGCGAGTCCCGTGGCGCCACTCTTTGATGTGATGTCGCGCAACACCGGCGAGGCATCATTCACGCGCCGCCTATACCAATCCGAAAGCGTCAGATCGTCCGGATTATCGAGCGATTCAACGCTCACGGTCTCCGTGGTGTCGGTCTTGAAAGTGATCAGCCGCCCATCCGCATCCGCCGCTTCTGGCTTCCAGCCGGAAGGATATAAAAATTCATAACTGAAGAGCGCGTTTTTGTAGAACGTGGCAAGCCCCGCCGCCTCGAGCTTTTCCGGAGCCGTCCCTCCGGGATTATAGAGATTGATCACTTCATGGCCGTCGAGATACCCGTCGGAATCACTATCTGGTTGCGTTTCGCCGGTCTTGAAAAGTGTCTCTTCGAGCGCAGTCAATCCATCGGCATCAATATCCGCCGCGCGCGACAACGTCGTCTCGGGCGGCAATACGGGTGGCTCCTCAATAATCGGCGACAGTGATGGCTGGGCGGAAAGCGGTACCTCCGGCGCCGCGGGTTCCCCGGGCGTAACTATTTCTTGTGGCGCCAGCTGGAGCACTGGGGCAGGAGGCGTCACGCGCAAACCACGCGTAAAATACCATGCCGCTCCACCGACAACGAGAACAAACGCCACACCGGCCGCGACAAAAAATACCGTCGAGGCGGGAAGTCCTTTCTTCGCCGGAGCAAAAAACCTCTCCGGCATGGTATAGATGATGGTCTCCTTGTTATCCATAAAACGAATCCCCGCGAATTTTAAGGCGAAATCCCCCTCAACCCAACCTTCTCCCCGCGGGGAGAAGGAGAAAAAGATTATCTCACATTCACTTTACTCATTTCGTTTTATCTACTCCGCAGGTATCTCAAACAGCCTCCCTTGTCCTTTTGGATTATATCCATTGCGCACCTCCTGGCCATCAAAAAAAGTATCGCTGTCGGAGTCTGGATTCAAGGGATCCGTTCCATACGTCTCCCCTTCTTCTCCATCAAAAAGACCGTCTTTATCCGTATCTGCCTCCAAGGGATCAGTCCCGAGCGTCGTCTCCTGCTCATCGGTCAATCCGTCGCCATCGGTGTCAATCACTGCGGGAACTTCTTCCACCGCCTCCGGCACGGGGGTTTCCACGATGACCGGCGCCGTTGGCGTCGCAAGAGGTGCTGCGGTTTGCGCTTTTTTCAAAAAACGCGCCACTCCATAGCTGCCAAAACCCAGCACGACAACCACCACCACGGCTCCGGCGCCCCAAAGAAGCGTTCGATTGGAAATGATCGACGCGCTTTTTTCTATCTGCGGCACGGAAGGCGCCACAGGACGCATCGGCGGTGGAATAGGGCTTGCCTCTCCCGCGCGAGGTGGGGTATTACTTGGTCCCGAGGGAGCAGAAGCCCCAACGGGAAGATTCGCGGGCGGTGTACCTTTTTTCTCCTCTACGTTTGAAAAAATATCCTCCGGCTCCTTGTCTCCATTTCCCGCACTGGTTGGCTGACCCTCAAAAAGTAAAAACATAGTATCTTCAATGAATAATTATTTTCTCATGTAGGACTTACGCGTTTGACCAAGGTCGAGGCAAAAGGCGAGGATGTTGCGAGGCGTAGTAGAGCTACGGCGAGCAAGAGCAGAGCCTTTTAACGAAGAGATTGGTCAAACCCCTGTGGCTTCCGCCATGGTAAGTTCCACAATTACAGGACTCCCGGGCGGAAGCGCGTAAGTCCTATAATGGATAAAGCCATTATAACACGTCGATACGAAATATCCGAGTACGTGCAGTCCCAGCTCATCTTGCCATTCACCGCCCGTCTTTACTTCGCTTTTATCTCAAACTCGACAAACCCTGGATTTACGCTACCTGGAATGTTATTATTATTAAGAGCCACGCAGTACTTATTACCTCCTGCAGAGCCACTACAAGCTGTTAAAAACGATCCGCTACCGTTCTTCATGTCACTATTGAGACAGTCCCCTATATCGCCTGTACCAACGATAGTTCCATTAAGGTTATCTAGGTTTTGTGGAAAACATTTTATATTGGGAAGCCCCTTGAGAGGCCCCAATGCGTTATTTACCAATTCAACCTCGGGAGAAAAGACAACCTCAAGTGTCCCCTTCCCCACATCGCTTGATAGAAGGGTAACCTTGACAAAGGTCGACTGCTTAGAAGATATTGCGGGAATTGTTACTGTGACCCCACTATTTCCTGCGGCGGTCCCGATAGAATGAACCCCATCAATCGGCACATTTTGCTCCGTTCCCGCAAATACATTAAAACGGTCATCCGAGCTTCCGAAATCTCTGACCACTATCTCTACAACCTTGCACCCAAGATCATCCCAGCCGGATTTGCCGTTGCAATTTCTATCGTTATTATTGCACTCCTCTTCTATGCCTTTTCCGTATGTTGAATCAAGTGGACACTGTTTTACGCCTGAACCCTTATAGCAACTGAATTTGCATTCGCCGGTTGAGCAACGCGGGAAGTAAGCATCTGCGTCGCGGATAGTTCCCCCAACACACTTAATAGCCCTACTCGCCACCATCGTCGGATTTCCGCCGGTATCACACTGTTCCGGCTCTTGTTGAATAATATTATCACCGCAATAGGCACCTCCCTTCACAAACGCTTTTTGGCACTGCGCCGTGCAATACGAACAACCCTGGCCATAATAGGGAGAACAAATTTTACCGTTTAATCCACCCAAATCGCAGGTTTCCGTGGCTTGACACTTTCCGCCCGCGCCGCAATCGCTGTCCTTGCCGCAATTCTCCCACTTTGTGTCAAGAGAACCGGAAACGCAAATCTTCACGACCTGTTCCTTGCCATCGCCACACGAGGGTAACGTGCATCCGTTGGTACATCCGTCAGTGTCATCCTGATTCCCGTCATCACACTGTTCAGCACCCTCTTTCACCCCATTTCCGCACGCGCCACTTGCTGAACAGGCCAACCAATTATTCCATGTACATTTGCCGTTACGTCTTTTGCATGTCCGCGTCTTCACAAGCTGGTAGCCGTCAAATATAGGACATGCCGCACTCGTGATTACGCCGTTCGTCGTTTCCGCACTCGTGGTTTGCTTTGCCTCCACCGTGAAGTCACAATCCTCATCTCCCGCGCTCAAAACCCCGTCGCCGCACCATTCGCCAAGCCCCGTGCAGTCCGTGCGGCATTTCCCATCCCTATCATACTCCCCGTTATCCGTTCCATCGTCGCACTTTTCAGGTCCTTCCTTGCTTCCATTGCCGCAATAGGCGCCTCTCGCTGTACAATCCTTCTTGCATTTTCCATATTGCCCATTGAGCAGACCATCATCGCACACCTCGACGAAATCCTTGCGCCCATCGCCGCAGTAGGCTGTGGGACGACAGTCTGACGGCGCGTCATAACCGCTGCAATCGAATTTACAGACGGCTGTCCTCTCCGCGGCGGAAACCTTCACGCACGGACCATCCACGCCGCAATCGCTGTCCGAAAGGCACGTGTTATTAATATCGGGCTTCCTCAGGCAGACCATCTCTCCAACTAAAGAGGGGCAAAGAAGTGTGAGCGGCGTCGTTTCCCCCACCTCACACACCTCGGCCGGGGTGCCACCCTGCCGCACGCCATCACCACAAAAACCCGCAACGCTGTACGCTTTCTCGTTGAAGCCGCAATACCCAAGATCCAAAGACACCGCGGCACCAATCGTACCCTCATGGAGACACGTGGCGCTGCACCCGTCACCCGATGTCGTATTCCTATCGTCGCAGTCTTCGCCAGTCCCCCTGCTTCCCTTTCCACAATTCAATGTCGTACCCTCATTGAGACACGTGGCGCTACACCCGTCACCCGATGCCGTATTACTATCGTCGCAGTCTTCGCCAGTCCCCCTGCTTCCATTTCCGCAATTCAATGTCGTACCCTCATGGAGACACGTGGCGCTACACCCGTCACCCGATGTCGTATTACTATCGTCGCAGTCTTCGCCAATGTCAACATTGCCATTACCACACCGCAACACTGATGAAGCATTATTTGCCTTGAAACCAACCCAATCCATAAGCGTGGCACCATTTTTCGTAACTGCAAATTCAAAATTCGCTCCGAGTTCATAGCGATCCGGTCCCAACGCGCGATATTGATATACCTGTGAACCCAGCGGACACTTGAAGCTCTCCGTGGCCGAATTCCAGCAGGTGTTTTTTTCATATCCATCGTATCCCGCGCCTTCGCATCCGTAGAATCCCACCCGCTCGCTCAGTGGATCCCTCGGAAGCCCCGCGCCCAGAGTATTTCCGAGCACGGACGCCCACGATGGCCACTGTGAATTCGTGAGTCCGCGGATAAAACTGCCGGCCGAAAGATCCGGATAGCTCCCGCGCGCCGTCTTATAATTTTCCAACACTTGCGACATATAAAAAATATCCTTCACCCGCGTAATATCGCGCGACAATTTATCTCGAGTCGCACTGCAATGCCCCTTAGAGATACCCTTGCAATCGGCATCCTTACCGCACGACAAAGACGGCCTGCGCTCACACTTGTTCTCTGTACAAGACCCAAAATCCAGATTCTTGCACTCATTGTCAAAACTGCAATTGATAGAGATATCCCCCTCGCAGACACGAAGGTTGCTATAATTGATGGCCAATCGAAAATTATTCACGATCTGATCACGGATATTCTTCACTTCGGCTCGGGCATCCGGATTGTAGGAAATAAGATAAATATTACTAAAAATTTTGTTGGCGTACTCTCCTTGAGTCGTCAGTGTGATTTCGCTATTCGTCGCCGCGATATACACCGTCGTACCATCCTGCACCGCTTCGTAGCCGTCAATCGGTTGAGTAAGCGGTTGCGGATCACCGATGAATCCCTGCTCGCGGTACCACGCCGTTGGCGAAAGCCATCGCGGATTTTTCATGACGCGAATGCCAACGATATCCTGGCCGAACGGCAAAAGAAATTCCTTGAGAACTTCAGCCCTGGAATCAGTGGCGGCCATGGAGAAATCCCCCTGAATCCCCCTTTGCGAAATCCCCCTTAATCCCCCTTTTTCAAAGGGGGAGGGGGGAAGGGGGAAGGCGAAAGAGAAAGGTGGAGCAGATTCTCTCCCTTTGAAAAAGGGAGTGGCCGAAGGCCGAGGGATTTTCTCTCCCTTTGGATCGTTCAAACTCAACACGGTAACATCGCCGGTAGCGCCTGTGGGAATCGGTAAATCATCAGTTGTACCCGCTCCACCCGCATCGCGGCAAAAACCAAAGGAAAAATTCATTTCGGCATCTTTATAAGGATACGCGGCAAGCGCCGGCCACGGATTCTCACAGATAAAAATCGTAAACGGTTCGCTTCCCGCCACTTCCCGATCTTTTTCCGAAGGCACAGCGGCGGCGTCCGTCACCTTTGCCGCGGCAGTTACAATGACCTCTCCATTCTTGGTTTTTGCTGTCATTTTTGCCTCTGATTGAATTGATTTTGGCACTAACGTAACGAGTGTGCTCTCTGTATCATTGTCATTCCACCCCCAACTCCACGTATACCCGCCCACCGGTGTAATCGGACCCTTTTGCGAGACAGCCTGCGCAGTAAGATCGCGCACGCCATTGGCTTTGGTAATCATATTCAACTCTTCTCCAACTACCGGCGCAACATTAATCTCCACATGATCAATGACGCAAATATCGGCCCCAGTCCTAAACCCCCACTTCTGAACAGCCCCTGAATGACCCACATCTCCGTTCATCGCGACACCGAATACGGAAAGCGCGCCTTCTTTTGTCTCATCATCCAGGTTGATATCCCCGATCGCATACACTTTATAGTCGGCGTTCGCCTCCATCGCTTTGTTGAGCCGCAAGATCGCGTGCGTCTTGGAATTCCCTTGAGCCTCTTTAAAATTTTCGGCCATAATTTCTGTAACCATCACATCCCCCGTACACCATAAAGGCGCCAGCGCCGCCGAAACACGCCCAGCGGGGAAAATAGGCAACGACTTCCACAGATTGAAAACAAAATTTCTCGCGCCGTTCACAAGATCGCGGAAAACACCGCGAGTGGGGATAAAATCCAGAACCGTCTTTTTTTGAAGAGGCGAAAGCGCCACGTCATCCCAATAAATCGATATCTCTTGGCCGGCGATAAGCTCAATCGTGTATTCAGCCGTGGCGGGCGGGGTGATATCGCGGTAGATTAAATTCCAAGTGTTTCTTGCGGCAGTTACCGGCACGCTAAACCCATCTTCATAGATATTGCCACGACGCACGGAAAGACGCGCCGCATCTTTCTTAACGAGATCTTCGTTACCGGACGGCACTTGGTAGAAAGCGGAAAGGCGATACTTGGTACCTCCTGCAAGCGTAATGCGCTTCACGGCACGCACCACGTTCGTCGCTGACGGAGCTTCTACGAGAAGAAAACGGCCGGAGTGAGAAACATCCCTCGCCACGCGGGCAATGGGCGGACTGGTGTCATCCGGATCGACCGAGTCCACGGATTGGAATTCCCATCCTTCCGCATCTTCAAAACCGCCATTCGGCAAGAGGGTGAATATCCGCCCTGTCGTATCATCCATAAGCAAAGTCCCCGCCGGGCACGCCGCGGTATTCTCATACTTCCGCGCCAAAATGATGTTCCCTTGAAGAGTCGAGGGATCCATCTCCGCAGTAAACACCGCGGTAATGAGCGCGTTGCGGCATACGCCACTCCCCGTAGGCGCAGACTCCGTATCAAGCGATGGGCGAGCGCGGCAACACGAATCGCTTCCACGGCCGATACCCCATCCGCCTTTAAAAGTCGCACACTCTGTATCATCTTTTCGTCCGCATTGCACGGTAAGCTCCGCTTCACCTTGTTTATGAAGACTCACCGACTCATCCGAAACGGCATTGGTTACTTTTGATTGAATCTGCGTGGAGCTTGAAGTTTTTTTGTCTGTTATATCGGCGTCAGAAAGCCCCATAGCCGTCGCCTGTTGATAGGGATCAATACCCATGTTTGGACGAACCTGCGATGGATTGAGCGCAGCGGAAGGGGCTTCGAAAAACGTTCCCTCAAAAAGACAGTTTGCGCTACAGCCATCACCGCTTAATGGTGGTTTTTGTCCATCATCGCAATCCTCGCCGGTATTGCGCACGCCATTGCCGCAGAGCAGTGCCGGAGTTCCCCCATTTAAACATTTGCCGTTGCACTCGTCGCCCGACGCGTTCTTATCGTCGCAGGCCTCTCCATATTCCAACTCCCCATTGCCGCAGGTGGCGGATGGATCACTGCCTTTCAATAAACAAGTGTCAGCATCGCAAAACGGCTGATCTTCATTCACGAATTCCGGATCGCATTCCTCGCTCGTATCTTTCACCCCATTGCCGCAAAGCGGTGCAAGCGTACCTTCTTTTTGGCAGAACGGCGAACAACCGTCGCCGGGCGCGGCATTGTTGTCATCGCACTCTTCTTTATTTATGTCATAAACCGTGCCATCACCACAACAGTTTGTTTTGAGGGAACCGTTACAGAATTTCTTAACCGCCAAAAGACCATTGAGGCATCGAGACGTGCAGATCAAACCCGTAACATCCTGCAGATCGCACTCCTCGCCGGCATCCAGTTGGCCGTTGCCGCATCCGGCGGTTTGCGTGGCTCCCGTCCCCTCCCAGAGACACCCTGGTGTTTCACTTTGGCCACGACATCCGTCGCCCGATGCTATATTCCCGTCATCACACTGCTCACCCCATTCCACGCGTCCATTTCCGCAGGAAGGAATAAAATCATCCTTGCTCACCGTCGCAACGCTTGCTTGCACCGACCTCCATTCCCAACCATAATCAAGCGCCGAAAGACGTTGCCCGCGAGCGGAGCATGTATCCGGAGCGCTCCATGGCACGCTCGCATAGGATTGTTTGGCGCCGATCACCCGCAGAGTCGCCCGCGCGGGATTCACCTCCACCTTTTCAACCGCGCATCTTTTATCTTGCGTCGTAAATATCCACGAGAAGGCATCCAACGCCGTTCCAGTGCCTACGGTAACATTTAACCCGGTGAGCGGCTTTCCGGTCTCGCTCTTTACGGCGCCATTGATAATCACGCGATACGGCGTGAGTGGCGCAAGCGTTTGGATGGGCGAGAGAGTAACTACGGTATTCCCTCCGAGATCGCTCCCGGTTACCGTCGGTGTATTTATTGTAACCGGAGAAATGTTACGGCCGGTATGAATGCATCCTTCTTTGCAACCCTCTCCTCCGACGGGATCGCAACTCTCACCGTCATCGATAACACTATTGCCGCATAATGTGGGTGCCCCCGTCCCCGTATAGAGACAGTGTGTTATATCGCATCTTTCTTTTGCTTCTCCATCTCCATACGTCTTCGCAAGCAAAAACCAATCGCAATCCTCGCCCGTTTCTTTAATTCCATTGCCGCAGAGGGCCGATGCCGTACCCTCGTTTAAACACTTGGACGAACATCCGTCGCCGTCTGCTATGTTCTCATCATCACATTCCTCGCCGTCATCCACGGTATTGTTACCGCAGACTGGGCGACCACTCGAAATACTCCCTTCATTGGTGCATGTGGCGGAACACCCATCGCCAGTCCGGACATTTCCATCATCACAATCTTCGCCAAGCTCCGCCTTACCGTTGCCACAGCCAACTCCGCCGGAAACCGAAGGACGCTTTGTGCCGGTCCAGAGACAACTCGAGCTACAGAGCGCGTCTTTTGCGGATGTATTCAAAAGCGCGGATTTCGGATCGCACTCTTCGCCCATATCAAGCGCGCCGTTGCCGCAGACAGGCGCAAAAGTTCCAGAAAGAAGGCACTTATTCTCATCGCACCAATCATCAAACTGTCCCGAAGCGCCCTTGTCGCACTCTTCTCCTTTTTCCACCCTGCTATTGCCGCAAACCGGAATATCCGAACGCGTGCCCTCATTGAGACACCGTTCGGAACACCCATCGCCGTTCAATGTATTCCCGTCGTCGCAATCCTCGCCGGTGTTGCCTGTATTCACGTTTTTTTTATTCACGATGAGAACCTTTTCCACCGCGGCATTGCCGCAAACGCCCGATTTTCCGCCGCGAGACCAGCCGATACCCTGCTCGGTTTGCGTGTTTGCGACTCCCTCATTGAGACACTTGGCGCTACATCCATCGTTATTGGCGATGTTTTTGTCATCACAATCTTCTCCAAAATCCAAATCGCCGTTACCGCACCGATTAACAAAATTCGATCCTTCGTGGAGACAAGTTTCTGAACACCCATCGCCGTTTTTTAAATTCCCATCATCGCAGTCTTCGCCGGAATCGGGCTTTCCGTTCCCGCAGGCAATTTCATAAAGAAGCACATTGTCGGAAAAACTCCCTGGATCCATGGGAATATTAAACTTCGCGCCGATCTCGGCGTTGCGGCAGGCGGCATCACAAGCCGGCCAATATTCCACGACTTTAGGGTCGGCAAAAGTAATAAAAAGTTGCGCGGAACACTCCGGCGTCCCTGAACAATCCCGCCCCTTAGAGGGATCACCCGGATCCAACGCCTGGGGAATAATTTTTACCGGAACATTTTGCAGGGTTTCAAGTTTCGCGGTGGCAGTGGCCGTCCAGGGCATGGCCGCGCAATAACCATTCAGACAAGCAAATCCGGGGGACGGCCCAATGGCGCAGTCACTCTCCTGCACGCACGCTCTCCCAACGCCAACCGCCGCCTTATCCGGAGCGCTGGACTCCCAACGCCAAGCATATCCCGCCGGATTAAGATTGATGCACGCGTCTCCCTTGGCTACCGGTATGGCGCTGTAATTGATCCTCTCAAATTGCGTGTGCGCCGTATAGGGATTTGGCACTGTCCAAATGTTTCCGATCTCGCATTTGGAGGCACTCGTGCGGAACAGCCAGCAATAGGCGTTGCCCGCGCCGCACCGCGCGGCGTCTTCTTTCATATTTGCGCCAGTAATAATTCCCGGCTGACCCTGCGCCTTGATCCCCGTGGTGAGCGTAACGCGATACCAGGTGTCTATGACAAAAAGAGTTCCGGCAGGATCAGGAAGCAGTGAAAAACCATTGATGCCTCCTGTGCTGTTAGTATTCGGCATGAGCTTTGCCGTGACATCTTGCGGATCTCTGCAGACAACCGCTCCATGTTCCAAAAGTTTCACGTCGTCAAAATACGCGGCGTATTTGTGATAATCCGTAACAGTCGTATCCGCCGAGGGCGAGGTGAGATAGAGCCGCGCCTGCGCCTGAATGCCGGACTCAAGCGGCACGGAAAATGAAAGCGAGATGTCATTCCATGTATCTTTATTTAATTCCGTTTCTTGATATTTGGACTCCACCGTGCCGTCCGCCTTGGCTATTTGAACGAGAATTCCCGCTTTTTGCGTGGCGGCCGTGAGCTTCCCATCGGAGGTTTCGGCGGCCTTGACGCGCGCGGAAAACGTATACGATTTGCCGCCGCCGACCGTCATGGGAGATACAGCGGCAAAAGATTCGCGAAAGTCGTTACCGTCAAGACCTGCCACATTACAGGTCCCGCCATCACACTCGGTATTCGTCTCGCACTTTTTATTCTGATCATTGGAACAACTCAACGTCTGTCCGAGCGTCCTATCCGGTTCGGCTTGCCGTTTCTCAAGCCGCAAGGCGTTTACCGTGCCGTCTGCGGCTTGCCCGTCATCGGCAAGATCGTCCTGCGGCGCGCCGACACGGGTCAAGGTAAGCCGCACGGCATCCACCGTGCTCCATTGCCCGCCGAGAACCGACTCAAAACCGCCGTTTTGGAAAAGATTTTCCGTATCCACTCCCGCGCCGCACTTTTGCAAAATGACGGTTGGGTCTAGACTGCCGGAACGAAGCGTTAACGGATCAAGGATCGCGGTAAAACGCGCGCTCACCTGCGCGTTGGTGCACGCCTTGTCGCCGCCGTCGCGAGCCGCCCAGGGAGAAGGCGACGCGTATTTCCCGTCGAGGTTGGACGTATCGGTCACATTGGAAATACACTCTTCAATAACCTGCGGCACGATTTCGGTCGGGCGCGTGGTGAATTCCCAGCCAAACCCGCCCTCGGCCGCAAAAGCAGAGCATTTTCCAAAAGCGCGGCACACGCCATCCGCGCAACAGTCCTGCTCCTGGCGACAGCCGGCATATGCTGGGTTAGCCGCGTCTCCAATCTTGGGTAACACTTTGCAAGCGCCCACGACGAAAAGTTTTTTATTGGAATCGCAATCAATATCACCCTGGCAAAAAGTCTTCACTACGGCATTTCCCGTCGTGGCGCCTGCGGGCACTTGAGCACAGATTTCTTTATCCGACCAGCCGCCCGAAGGACACAATCCGCCCGGCGTTCCGCTGACGTTCACGAGGGTCGCGAGTTGCGACAGGTTCGGCGCAAAAAACACGCCTCTTCCCGCCGCGGTTGGCAAGGCGCCAAAACGCTCGCCGTAGACCGTTACATTGGTAAATGCGGGACCCGCCGCCGGATCAAGACACCAAATCATGGGGCCTGGCGGAGTCGTATTCACGACAAAATCTTTTTTGTTGCTCTCTTCGCTGTCATCTTTTCGGCGCAGGAAAACTTCATATTTACCGACGAGCGCCTCGGTCTTATTGTTATCATTGTCAACATTATAAATGTCGGGTACCCGTGGCACCTTGACGGTGATTGATGTGTCCGTCCACCATCCGCCGACAGAAGCGCACTCCTCGGGAATGCCACTCGTATCCGCATAAACGCGTCTCCCATCCGGAGCTTGAAACCAGACAATGCCGGGAGTTTCGCCGAAATTTTTTCCGTAGAGCGTAATACCGCTCCCGGGGCCGCCCTCGGCGGGATCGATAAGGTCAATGACGGGCAGACTCCCCGCATCGGGAGATAGCACCACATACCCCACCGCATTGGAGGCGAGTCCTTCGCAATCTTTATCGTCTCCGCAGGATTGCGAGGCATTATTACTGCAAAATTTGCTTTGGCTCTCTCCCTTTGGCAAAGGGAGAGCGGGAGAGGGATTTTGACAGCTCCCCGCCGCCGCGATCGCCTGTACCTTGGTGCCCCCATACGTAAGCGGCGGGAGTATCGTCTCGGCATTGGTGTCGCTCCAGACATTGGCGCCGGAAGGTTGTCCGGAAAAAGATATGTATCCTTTTGATTGCCCAAACTGCACGCCTTCAAGATAGACCGACGCATACCGGACGCCTTTTGGAAAAACACAAATCTTTTTTACCTTATGACAAAAAGCCGACGCATCGGGGTTGTCTTTTGGATCCTTGTTATCTTTCTGGCAGAATCCGTCCCCGCCCGGTCCGGGTGTACAGGCGGTATTGGGAGTCGGCGAATAGGCAAGACACAACCCCGGCCGAGAAACTTCATTCACATCAAAAAATCCGTTCTGGATTCCACTCCCCGCTTTCTGCACCGGCACAATCGGCCCGCGCTCGTCATTGGTGGCATCGCAGACGGGATTTGCTCCGGCCGTACACAATTTCACCGAGCCGTCCGCGGCCGCATCCGGAACGCCGACGAGCACCTGACGCGGGGTCCATGATCCCGAAGCGCTACAGGCAGCCGGCGCCTGCGCGTCTTTATTATCGGTAAAAATAACGCGGCCCGGAGTCACCCCGAAACCGGAGCCAAAAAGCGTCACGAATGTCCCGGGTCTGCCGTCGCCGGGAGTAACACCCGAAATTTTTGGATACGAAACGCATGTCTTTGTCTTCTCATCACAATTGCCTCCGGCGCACTCTTCATTGTCGGCACACGATACTCCATCACAGAGGCCGCAGCCCGAAGGGCCATCTTTCTGACTGTCGCAGTCTATGCCATCTTCTTCATCATCTAAAACTTCGTTGAAACAGTGCAATGGCCGCACGACCACGCGCACAGGCGCAGATGTCTTTTCATTTTCATCAATATCATAGGCCTTCGCTTTTAATAGATGCGTGGAAGGCGCGGCAAGCCCGGTGGTATCCCAGCAAGTACTTACCGTGGTAGCCTCGGTAGGCGAAGATCCGCCGGCGACAATCTCGGGAATGGCCGTACCATCGGGCTCAATGAGATCGCCATCCGCATAGAACTCAACGGAAGATATACCGCCATCGTCTTTCACGAGCGCTTGCACGGTTACGCAAGGATCCACCGGCACGGATTCGCCCGGGTCCGGCGATGTTATGGTCACATCGGGAGGGGTAACGTCCACCACGGAACCGGAGCGGAACGCCCCATCGCAGGACGGAGCAAAACCACCGCAAGAAAGCGCCTTGCCGCTCTTACTCTCCAGTGTGTCGCTCACTTCCACCGTATAATCGGTATCAATATCAAAACACTTCCGATCATTGTTTGGCGACGGACACGCTTGGGTTGGCACGAACTTAATTGTGGATCCCGACACCGTAAGCACGCCGTCCACGATCGCGCCATCCGATTTGTGCCGCACCACCACGGATCCCGCCACCGTGTTGAGATTCGGCGCGCGATTCAAAACTACGCGCACCGCAATATTGCGGATAAGAACCGGACCCATGGGGGTTATACCGCGCACAACAAAAGCGTCTTTTGGAAGATAGCCGACTATGCCACTGCCGCCGCCCTGATACGACCCTCCGTCGCCCACAATGGCGCCGAGCAGTCTCCCGATCACAAAACGCGCGATGGCAAATGAGGAAAAAATAATGACGAGTCCGATGGCGGCGTTCACGAGCACTTTTTTTGCTTTGCCGATGCGCTCTTCATTACCGGCGGCCGTCATCCAGAGAAATCCGCCGTAAAGCACGAGGACAACCGCCCCTACTCCAAGGAAAAGAAGGATGGCATTGATAATCCTCGCAAGGATGACGCGCGGATCCCCCGACGCGAGGGCTATTTGGGTATCAAATTCCGCCGGGAAAAATTCCAATGCCGCCGCTCCAGCCGCAATGGGCAACAAGAGAACTAAAAAGGCCAAACCAACGGCGAAACGGATTATTTTTTTTGTTTCTTTAGGAGCCATACATTTCCTCCCCCCTCCCCCTTTGAAAAAGGGGGATTGAGGGGGATTTAGTTCAACCCTTAACCTCTTACACAAATCCCTCGGCCTTCGGCCACTCCCTTTTTCAAAGGGAGAGAATTCGCTCAACTCCCCTCCCCTCGCCTTCCCCCTTAATTCCTTCTCCCTCCCTTCGCCTTCCCCCTTTCTCTTTCGACTTCCCCCTTCCTCCCTCCCCCCTCCCCCTTTGAAAAAGGGGGATTGAGGGGGATTTATTTATGGGGGTTTCCCCGACCTCTTGCATAATCTTCTCAACCACTCCTTCAAGATTTTGCAACACATCTAAATTTGTAAATCTCAACACTTTTAATCCTAATTTTTCTTGCAAATATTTACTTCTCTCCTCATCTTTTTTAATTTTTTTCTCTTCATAATGCTGTCCGCCGTCAACTTCTATCACAATCTTTCTGGCAGGGCAATAAAAATCAGCTATATACGTTCCTAAGGGTTTTTGCCGATAAAATTGCAGGCCATTCATCTGTTTTTTACGAATCATTCTCCACAACTTAAGCTCGGCATCAGTCATGGCCTTTCGCAATACTCTGGCATGCTCTTTTGATTGTACCAAATAAGGAAGCATAAATCCCTTTCTCACTCTCCTTTTTGTGAAAGGGAGAGAAAATCCCTCGGCCTTCGGCCACTCCCTTTTTCAAAGGGAGAGAA
>JBBTTG010000010.1:10194-17732 GCA_038064355.1 Patescibacteria group bacterium | reverse complement strand
CAAAAAAACCTTTGAGGATGTCCTCAACGACAAACGAATACATGAGGCGATCGAGGGAGTCATTCATAGATGCAGTTAAGGAGTGCGTCGCGAGGAGCAAGGAGTTGGGAAAAAGATATAGATAGTATACTCCACCATGGCCTTTCTCGCCAAATTAATGGTGGCCGGCGGCCTTTTTCTCGCGCGTAGCCGAGAGCGGACGAACGATGAGGGGCTGAAAAAGATGCACAATATACGAAAAGAGCATCGAGGTGAAAATAAAAATAGCCTTCACCGATGGAAGGCTCCACAGCAAGAGAAACACAGTAAGCGGAAACGCGTATCGAAAAATAATATCCCCGCGCTCAATGGCCTTGCCTTGCGCCCGCTGGGAACGCACCGTCTGAATGTACAGCAAAAAGGCGACAAGAAAACTCGCTAAAGCGCTCGGTTGTGAAATATCGAGTCCAAGAAAATTAACATTCACGATATCCGGCCGCGAGACTGAGTCATAGAGAACCGAAAGCTTATCCAGACTCATTCCTCCGACAAACACCTGATACAGGAGGATGAGCATGAGAAGTTGAAAACCCATGAGAAGCGCCGATGCCCAAGGGTTGATTTTTTGATGCCTCAAGGTCTCGCGGATATGCTCCTTGCGAGCCATGGGGTCATCTTTGTATACCTTATCAAACCTCGCGATATCCTCATTCAGCCGCTCATACTTATAGCGATTCAGCTCGGAGATAACGGAAAATGGAGTCAACGCCACACGAAGGAGGACGGTCAGATATACAACCGCAACGCCAAGATTTCCCAAAGCGGGACCATTATACAAAATCATCAAAAGATTCAGGAGTGGCACAAAAAGCCAATCGTGCCAAAGCGTGAGCATAGGTACTCTTATTATAGCCCATCTTCTAATTTTATGCCGCCTTCGGGCGGCACCTCGCCATAGGCGGTGGCACTTTTCACCTTTCACCTCTAGTTTTCATAGTCCCACCGGGATTTGAACCCGGGTTTGCTCCGTGAGAGGGAGCCGTCCTAGACCAGGCTAGACGATGGGACCGAAATAAGTGCAAAGTGAAAAATGCAAAGCGTAAAGTCGTATCGCAGAATTAAAACTTTGAACCTTGAATTACAACTTTACATTTTACATTTACTTCACCCTTGCCATTCATCGCTCTGCCTCACGAGGAGTTCTTTGGCGCGAAGCGGTTCGCCCATCACTTCTTTCACGATACGCTCCATACGCACACCTTGAGAACCTTTGACCAAAACGACGTCCCCGGATCTTACCTCATCTTGAAGCCAATGTCCAGCCTCCGCCGCCGTATGAAAATGCGCCACGGTGCTTTTCGACATACCACATTTTTGAGCCTCCTCGCAGAGAAAACGACTTGCCTCCCCCACCCCGATCAACATATCCGCGGATTCAGCAGCTCGCGCGCCAACCTCCCGATGGGCATTCTCGGTTTCGCCGCCCAACTCAAGCATATCGCCCAAAACGGCTATCCGCCGAGCGCCGCCTCGCGCGTCCGCAAGACTCTTGAGCGCCAAAAGCGCCTCGAGCGCCGCCCGAGGAGAAGCGTTGTATGTGTCATCGATCAAGATCGTATTTTTGATACCCGGAAGCAAACGCATCCTCCCCGCTGGAGGCGTATATGCGCCTAACCCCTCAACAACCGCCGCGAGAGTCATCCCAAAAGAAAAACCTGCAGCCGCAGCGGCGAGTGCCGCAAAAACATGCTGTCGCCCCGCGACTCCCGGAAGAAAAACAGTGAGCGAATTCCCCTGATGCCGCAGAGTGAAACTCACTCCGCCCAGAGAGTATGGTCCGCCTGATCGCATCTTCATCTCCCTGGCTTGTACGTCCGATCCATCGCGGAAGCCGTAGGTTACAACACGCCCTTTGGATCGCGCGGCCATGGCATACGCCAGATCATCATCCCGATTCAATATGGCTACACCGATTCTTGGGAGCGCGTCGATAATTCTCCCCTTTTCCTCGGCCACACGCTTGATGTCGCCAAAAAATTCCGTATGCGCCGACGAGACAGCGGTGACAACTGACATTTCAGGCACGGCAAGAAGCGCGAGCTTTTGTATATCACCCGGATGATCGGCGCCCATCTCAAGCACGAGAATTTTTGGGTAGGAAAAGGGAAAAAAAATAATCCGCAACGCCCTTAAAAAAACACCCAACCAAGCAAACACCGAACGGCCGCCAGACCTTGCCCCGATGATGGCGAGCGGTACGCCGAGTTCATTATTATAATTTGCCGGACTGCGCCAGGCGGATATCTGTTTTGAAACAACGGCAAAAATAGCATCCTTGACGGATGTCTTTCCCACTGAGCCGGTAATCGCAATAATCCTCGGCTGATATTTTTTTAAAATCAGGCGAGCGAGGAATTGCAACTTCAGAGCAAGGATATATTTCATAAAAATCTCATCTGTTCCCTATTCGCCATTCCTCATTTTGTCTCCCTTGTCGGCTTCACCTCAAGATATTGTAACAAAAACTCGGCAATATCCCCAAAAAGCGGCGCCGCCGTGCTTTCAGCGAATTTCACGTCCTTGGGATTGTCAATGCGCACGAGCATGACGAATTTCGGATCGTCCACGGGCGCAAAACCGACAAATGATCCTATCGTGGCATTCGGATCATACCCCAAACCATTTTTTTTTGGAATCTGCGCGGTCCCCGTCTTTCCGGCAACAAAATATCCTTTGACCCCCGCGCGTTTTCCATGCCCGTTCTCCACCACGCGCACCATCATGCCGGAAAGCAAAGCGGCCGTCTGCGGCGACATGGCCTGCCTCACCATTTGCGGGAAACGCTCCTCCACCACCGCGCCATAGGACTCTATCCGATCGATGATATACGGTTTCATAAGCTTTCCCCCATTGGCGACTGCTCCGACCGCGGCTGCCATCTGTATCGGGGTCACAGAAACACCCTGGCCGAAAGAAGCGGTGGCAAAATAGATCTCCCCTTTTCTCAAAAGCGCCGACGTATCACCGGTGGCCTCCTGGGGAAGCTCGATACCGGTCGGTTTTCCGAATCCAAAACGCTCCACGTATTCGCGGAATTTATCAAAACCGGTCTTGCGTACCGCAAAAATCATCCCCGTGTTAAGCGATTGTTCCAGCGCTTGAGTCATCGTCTGAATTCCGCGCACGCCGCCATCGGAATTTTTAATGATATGCGGCCCGATAGTAACCGCGCCCGTGTCTTCAAAGGTTGTTTCCGGATCCACCGCGCCCGTGTCAAGCGCCGCGGCCAGCGTGATCACTTTAAAAATCGAACCTGGTTCATATTGATTGAAAATGGCGGGGTTATTGAAAACCTCCGGGTGCTCCGCTTGGGCGTAGGTATTCGGGTCAAAATCCGGAGCGCCGCACATGGCAAGAACCCTCCCCGTCTTTGCTTCCATGATAACCACCGAGCCGCCGTCGGCCCCGTGTTTGGCAACGGCATCATTCAACTTCTCACAAGCGACATATTCTATATTACGATCGAGAGTCAATACTACATCCTGGCCATCCTTCGCCTCCTCAAACGTTTCAATACCAATGGGAATAAAACGCCCCGCGACATCCCTCTCGCCTTGCAAAACACCCTCATACCCGTGCAGAGATTTTTCGAAATAGGACTCAACCCCATAGCGCCCCTCCCGCCGCCCGCTTTTGTCTTCGCCAACGAAGCCCACCACCTGGCTGGCGATATTTCCCATCGGATAAAATCGAAAAGGCTCTTTGGTGGAAAAAATACCGCTCAACTCGGCCGCCTTTATCTCGTTCACTTTGACCTCTGTAACGCTTTTCGCGATCGGTTCAAAAGGATCATTCTCTTTAAAAATACGATCACTCACTTCCTCAATATCGAGTCCGAGGATGGCGGCAAGCTTCTCCGCGGTTTCTTTTTTCTCGTTTACCTTCCGAGTGTCGGCATATACGAGAAAACGATCTTCGTTGGTGGCGAGCGCATACCGTTTCCCCCCCTTATCTTGAATGAAAATCTCCCCTCGCGCCGGGAAAAGCGTGGCGAGGACATCCCGCTGATCGGATGCCATCGCGGAATAGAAATCCATCTGAAGCACCTGCAGGTTAAAAAGCCGGAAAATCATCAACGCAAAAAAGGCTCCAATAAAAAACGAAAATCCGCGAAGGCGCCGATATTCTCCCGGAGCCGAAGCGCGTCGTTTTTTCCCCCAAAGAAGGCTCATGAAATTTTTTATGGCTCAAGTTTTCCAAGCCCGAGCGGACTATACCCATGCCGAACTTCCTCGCCATCAAGATAGCTATCTCCATCCGTATCCGGATTCCGCGCATCCGTGTCATAGAAACTTTCCGTAAAATCCGGTAAACCGTCCCCATCCGTATCGCGCTGAAAAGCCGCGAGATCCACGTCCGGAGCGCTTCCTTCAAGCGCGGGGAATTCCGGCACTGCCGGCGTTTCCGCTGACTTCGCCGATGTTCCCGCCTCGGCGTGCTGCAGAAGGGATTGAGAAACCCGTTCGCGAAGCAAAGAGGCATCGATAGCCGTTGGGGTCGGATGGGAAAAAAGCGCGAATGTGGATGCCGCCACTCCGCCAAAAACGAAAGGGAAAGCAGAAAAAAATTTGCGCAACATATAAAAATATCTACAGAGAAAAAGATTGTCCGCCCCTCATTTCTTCCCACTCATCACGAGACTCCACCCATTTAAATACGCGCAATTTCGAAAACATTTCCGTATCGGAATATGTATACTCCACCCGAGATGCGCTCCCGGCGAGTTTGGAATAGATTGTTTTTTTATCCAGCACGACCGGCGAGGTCACGCGCTCCAGCTTTATTTCCCCCTGCGGCGTTTCAAAAATAATATACTCGGCGAAAGCGCGTGGAATATCCTCAATCTCGCGCCGGCCCTCGTCCCGTACTTGGAATTGAGCCTTTACTTTGTCCACTACTTCCCGCCAGCGATCGTCGGTCATAAAATCAGGGTTTAGGGGTTAGTATGTGGAAACACGGATGTCTTTTCGGGCTGGTGGGATTCGCACCCACGATCTCTCGGTCCCGAACCGAGCGCTCTAGACTACTGAGCCACAGCCCGCCTCACGAATATCCGAACACCTCAAAGATTATCATAATTCTCCCAAAATGCAAACGACACCCGGGGTCGCTTGCATTTGCCGCCGGGTGCCTCTTTCCATACTACCAACTACAAACCACTCACCTTCCCCTTAAATTTTCCCCACCAAATTCATCCCCGGCTTCAAGGTTTTCTTTCCCGGTTTCCAGCTGACCGGGCAAACCTCTCCTTTATGCTCGCGTACATATTGCGCGGCCTGGAGCTTGCGCAAAATTTCCTCGGTACTGCGCCCGATACTGTTATCGTGCAGGTCGTAAGATTTGATGATACCGTCCGGATCCACAATCACCGTAGCACGCAGAGAAAGACCTTCGGCTGCAATATAAGTGCCCAGCGCGCGGCAGAATTTCCCGGTAGGATCAGCCAGCATGGGGTACTTGATCTTCTTAATCGACGGCGAATGATCGTGCCACGCCTTGTGAACGAAAACCGTATCCGTGCTGACGCTCAAGATCTCGGCATTGATTTTCTTGAATTGCGGATAATATTCCGCGGCTGATTCAAGCTCGGTGGGACAGATAAACGTAAAATCCGCCGGGTAGAAAAGAAACACCGCCCACTTTCCGCGCAGAGAGGACATCTTTATCTTCTTTGTCTTGTCCGCCTCAAAAGCCTCAAGCTCCATATCGGGAAGCTCTTTGCCAACAATCGGCATCTCGAGCACTTCAGGTATCGCGTGGTTGTTCTCTTGCATAAAATTTTTTGGAAAAACTATTTTACAAACGGCGTAAACCGCTTCTCCGCCGCGTTCCAATCGAGGGCGTTGAAAAACGCCGCAATATAATCCGCGCGATTCAACCCGTAATCGAGCATAAAAGCATGCTCAAAAACATCCATCACCAAGATCGGCGCGGCACCAGCGATATGCCCAACATCATGCTCATTCACCCAGGTATTCATCAACCGTCCGCTCTGCGGATCAAAATAGGTAATCGCCCAACCGATCCCGCGCATGGAACCGGTCGCCTGAAAATCCTTCCTCCAAGTGTCCACGGATCCAAAATCTTTTTCCATGGCGCCGGCAAGCACGCCCGATCTATCCATCTCGCTCTTCTCTTTGGTGAGATTCTCGAAATAATATTCATGCAAGCGCATGCCGTTGAATTCCCAACCCATGCGGCGTTTTTGTTCCGCGAACTCCGGGCCTGCCGCTTTGTCCCCCCCGACGAGCGCGAAAAGATTCTCCATTAAAAGATTGGTATTTTTCACGTACCCTTGATAGAGCGTAAAATGATTCTTGAGCATCTGTTCGCTCATCCCCTGCATACCGAGCAGGTGGTCGAAATTCTTTGCTTCGTGCATAATATTCATCTGATTTTACTTAAAATCCTTCATCCCTTTCTTGCCTACTCTGCATAATCTGCTTGCCCCGCCAAAGGCGGTGGCCTTTTCTGCTTATTTTACCGCCTCTGTCGGCGTCACCGTTTTCCCGGTCGTCCGGTCTTTATATACCCCCATCTGCTTGACCCCCTCCCGGAAGATATACGTGCCGTCGGCTTCAATTGTTCCCACCTGCGGCCAGACTTGGTTGAGGCTCGGATATACGGACACGTCACCCATCAAAAGAATCGTCGGCACATACTGAATAGTGTATTTTTTTACCAAATCTCGACCCTCTGCCGATGATGTATCGAGTTTTTTGGTATTTTCAAGATAGAGACCGAAATTCGCAAGAACCGGCTCATGCGCCGCAACGTCATAACACGTGGCGCATGTTTTATCCGAAATTTCAACGAGTTCCGCTTTCCCGCGCACGGCGCCCGAATTGGTTTCAAGAAAAGGTGCGCCTACGTTGCGCAAAACAAACGTACCATCCTTGACTTCGCCGAGAGTTGCCAAAAAATCTTTCACAGCCGCCTGCTTCTCAATCTCGCCCATAATCAAAAGCGCCGGTGTCGCAGTTACCGCATATTGCTCCACAAACTTCTTCCCCTCTTCATCCATCGCGTCCACCGAGCGTTCGGAAGTGATCTTGACATTCTCCTCCTTGAGCCGCGCGATGAGAGGATCGAGGCTGAAACAAATTGTGCAACGTTTGTCGGTAATCATCACCAAATCAAGATTGGCCGGTCGAACGGATTCCGCCACTCCGGCTTTGGCCCTGGTGTCTCGGATGAATTTCACGCCGAACACCGCCGCCACGGCAATAAGAATGCCCGTCACGCACCCGAAAAGCAGTTTTTGCGATACCTGAATGCGCAAAGTAATTTCAGACTGACTCATAACAATAGTACTCATTATACACAACCCGTTAATTTCAAGCAATGCCATGTCGCCAAATGTCATAAAATACACTGAAAATGTGTCTAGAATTGATGTGTTCTTTTACCCACAGGGCGGAAGTGATGCTTTCAGGATTTGGAATTGAAGACGTTGACCTTGATCGTCCGCTTTCTCACCTGAGTAGTGGACAAAAGAG
>JBBTTG010000010.1:0-10094 GCA_038064355.1 Patescibacteria group bacterium | reverse complement strand
TTGAAGACGTTGACCTTGATCGTCCGCTTTCTCACCTGAGTAGTGGACAAAAGAGCAAAGTGACACTTGCTGGTATTTTGTTAAAAGGTGTCGATCTGCTTTTGCTTGACGAGCCCACAAACAACATAGACCTTCCTGCTCTGATTTGGCTTGAGGATTTCCTGAAAAAATCTGAAGCGTCATGCATCATTGTCTCGCATGATCGCAGATTTCTCGACAAGGTCGTTAGGAAAATCTTCGAACTTGACTGGCATACACGTACAGTCACCGTTACAGGAGGCACCTACAGTGACTACTTGGAAATGATGGCGAAACGGATGGCCGGGCAAAAAGAGGGGTATCGACTCCAGCAGGAAGAAATCAGACGTTTGAACGAACAGGCTCGAGAAAAAAAAGCGGATGCTCCCAGAGGGTCACATTGGTCTCCTCGCGACAATGACAAATTCCTTAGAGGTTTCAAGCGTGAACGTGCCGGCAAATCTTCAAAGGCTGCAAAAGCCATTGAAAAGCGAGTGGAACAGATGGACAAGGTTGAGAAACCGGTAGAAAGAAAGCCATTCGAGATACCTCTCGAAGCGGAAGCTGATTCAGGTACTCTCGGTGTCCGTCTCACTGATGTTGTGGCTGGACATCCCGGAGTGTTTAGTATCGGTCCGCTGTCTTTTGAGGCACGGTATGGTGACAGAGTCGGCATAATGGGTCTAAATGGCACAGGAAAGTCGACGTTACTTAAGACCATCACTGGTCAAATGTCACCATTACGCGGTGAAGTGGAGATCGGCTCTGGCATTAGAGTTGGCAATATGATGCAGGAGCACGAAACTCTTCCCCGTGAACACACATTGCTCGAATTTCTTGTGGAGAAAGCTCATCTAAGCCATCAGGATTCATTTGCCAAGCTATCGAAGTTTGGATTTGATGAAAGACAGGCTAGGTTACCTATCAACACATTAAGTCCGGGTGGGCGTGCACGTCTTCTCTTGGCTATGTTCTCTGCTCAGTCGGTTAACATGCTTGTCTTGGATGAACCGACAAATCACCTTAACCTTGAAGCACTGGATGCTCTTGAGGAAACGGTAAAGACTTATCGAGGAACAATTCTGCTCGTATCACACGACAGATATTTTCTCGAAAAGGCTTTGCTTGATACCACTTATGTTTTGTCAGATGGAGTTTTGACAAGAATTCCTGACTACAAAACATACGTCAAAACGGCAGAGGAACGAGCACGAAAATTGCTTAAACTGCTGTGAACCACCGGACCCGACAAGTGTAAAAGCTTGTTGGGTCCTTTTTTATACAAAAATAATTAAGAAAGCCTTTCGTTAATGCTATCCTTTAATATATGAATCCTTCGCCAGAATTAAAATCAAGGGTTGAGAAAATGATCGGTTCAAAACCGGTGTCTTGGAAGAGCATCAAAAACGGATATACACAGGCCGAGAGATACGTTGTGCAATTTGAAAACGGAACGTCTGCTTTTGTGAAAGTGGCGACAGAAAAAGATACGATCAAATGGCTTCGTGATGAGCATAAAATTTACTCCGTACTTAAATAGGACTTACGCGTTTGACCAAGGTCGAGGCAAAAGGCGAGGATGTTGCGAGGCGTAGTAGAGCTACGGCGAGCAAGAGCAGAGCCTTTTAACGAAGAGATTGGTCAAACCCCTGTGGCTTCCGCCATGGTAAGTTCCACAATTACAGGACTCCCGGGCGGAAGCGCGTAAGTCCTATACAGTCTCAAATTGACCTTGCCGCGAATTCGTGATATACCAAAAACGCCCTTTGTCAATTCGCACAAACCAAGGAGAAGAACGCATGGAAATCGTCACCTCATCATTGGTCATCCACTATGCACTTGGGGGCTTTCCTTTTGAGTGCAGTGTTGTCAACCCTCAAGCGGCGGGGCCACTCTTCGCTCTCATCAAATGGCTCCCGCTTACATTCCTCGGAGATGAGAGTGCGAAACATAAGGTAACCCCCCCAGGGTATATCGTAGTGGATCAATCCAATCCACAGCAACAGTCCATTTGCTTTACTATTCCTCCGGACATCGTGGGCGTGCGGCTGGAACAGCCACCTGATGGGTGCACAGTTGCATTCACACAGCTCGAGGCGCAGGGTGTCATCAGGCGACGCTTTACCCACACAAACGGTGTGCAGTGCGTACTTGAAACAGACTCGGGTGGTCATCGGATCTTGGAAAAATCTCTCCCTGCCGGGTTGGACGAGATTTCATGCGATGGCTCCATGACTATACATGTAACCTGCAGCGCAACAACAAAGGGAGGGAAAGTAACCATTGCGATCAAAATCGAAAGGTGTGAAACGCCCGCCGATGACAATCAAACACGGCCGGTCTCTCAAGTGTTCGCAACTCCGCAGGAGGCATCGAGTACTCCGCCGGCACACACAGCGATGGGGCAGCCACAAGAGATAACTGTTTCCACAGACCCCTCCGGTCTCGAACTTGAAACCCCACCGTCTATTCGCACCACTACTCCGGGACGGCCGAGTGGACCAAATCACCCAATCCACGGGTGAACATAGCTCATTGCACTTTCTCTTCCGCCCTCCGAGTAATCGGCACGGGCGGTTTTTTTATGTCTTTTATTGACAATCGCATCACACACGACTATAGTGTGTTTCGCGTGGCACAAAACCGCGTTCGTCCTTTCCCATACCACACATCACACGGATGGAGCACCATGAAAGACCTGGAGCCGATACTCGTACCGTTTGACCTCATTGAACGATTTCTTCGCGATCCTGCCGGTGCTGGATTAAACCCGCATGGCTATATTCGCATAAGGCAACTCTATGCACTGTATGAACAAGTGCAAGAAGCAAGCACCGCCGATGGACGTCAAACGATTGCCAATCACCTCGAGCAAACCATGGGGTCAAAATTCGGAAACACCGATCACTACACCGCGCTCCATCTCGGTATCAAGACTGCCCGAGGCTTCCTTGAACATTTGGTCCAAGAATTCATCCCAAACTGCATGCGCTTCCCATTTACATCAGATGGCGTTGTCACTCCAACGAGCGATCCGCTCGAGATGCTCAAACTCATCTGGCAGCCGCAAGGGGATCCATCCTACCGGTCTTTGCGAAATTTTGAAGCGCTCACACTCTGGAGCCTTGGTCATCGCGCGATGCTTATTGATCGTGTCAGTCAACAGCCACTCCCCTCCCAGTTGCGCGAGCTGACGCTTCGGCTCGAATCGGAATCAAATGGACTCTTTTGCACCAGCAGCCTCCTTCCCCGCGCCAGTGTGATTCAAAGTTTCTGTAACCCGCAGGATTCCTACCGCCATACGGAACAACCGACAAATGTCGTCGTCGACCATACTATCTCTTACCGTCACATCAAAGTCGGCGACACATATATCCGCGTCCTCTATCACGGCAGGATCAAAGATGAGTATGGTATCTTGAGGAGCACCCTCCTCAAGAGCAAGGCGGAAATACCGGTTGCGCGGGATTTCTGCGGAGTCACTTTTGTTTTCAGGTCAAACAAGGATTACCTCCTCGCTGAACCCATCCTTTTTGAGCGTGTCTTTCCAAACAGTAGCGCGTGGATGGATCTGCGGATCGACGGTAACGGAAAAAAGGAGGCCAACGCTCACTCCTCGGATCACTCGCCGCCGCTCATGCAGTTTTTCACCTGCATCGTCGGTGCCCTCACTGAAGTGCAGATATTTCTCTACCCAAACTGGTTCAACCGCCAATGCAGTGAGGGTACGGAGAATCATCACCTGTATCGCTTGAAACAGGTAATCAGGCTCTTCCGCCTGTTCTTTCCAAAGGAACTCTATCTTATAGACTGGGATGATACCGTAGTGAATGAACAACTTCGCAACGTCCAACTCGGCCGCATTCGAGCGAATCGACGCATGGAACAGGCGCCATAATCCAAACGACAAACCGCCGTATCAGCCGACCCACAAAGTCGGCTTTCTTTTTTAAGGAATCTGTTTTTTAAGGAATCTCGACTTCCATGAAGATTTTTGATAGCCTGCAAATGGTTCCTATGCCCACAGTAACAGTGCCAACATTCAAATATCATCTCATCACCTTCGGTTGCCAGATGAACAAGAACGATAGCGAGCGCATCGCCGGGCTTTTGCATTCCTTGAACGCCAGCGCCACCGACATCGCGGAGGACGCCGATCTCATCCTCATGAATTCCTGCTCCGTGCGCCAAACCGCCGAGGATCGCATCTATGGATTGGCGCGAAAATTCACTCGATTGAAAGAAAAAAATCCAAATCTCATCCTCGGCATTACCGGATGTATGCCCGGCCGCGACAAAAAGGGAAAGATGCGCGCCCAGCTTCCGGAAGTGGATCTGTTTTTCCCGACCAATGAACTTCACCTGCTCCCCTCGCGCATCGCCGCCCTGCGACCGGAGCTCGTGAATACCGGCGAGGTGCTCGAAGATTATTTGAAGATCCAGCCCCTGCGCGGAACGTTTGGCAAAACGGAGGGCGAAATTCCCTCCCCGTCACAGGCCTACATCACGCTCTCAACCGGATGCAATCAATTTTGCACCTACTGCGTTGTCCCCTACGCTCGCGGACTCGAACGCTATCGCCCGATGCGCGATGTCTTGGATGAAGTGCGGCATTCCGCGGAAACCGGCGCCATGGAGATCACCCTGCTTGGCCAAACCGTCAACCGCTATCTTCCCGCCGATGCCGCCGCGGCGCTTTCACCCGGCAACCCTTATGGAAACAGTTTCGCGGCTCTGCTTTGGGAAATCAACCGAATCCCCGGAGTCGAGCGCATTCATTTCACCGCCGCGCATCCCTTGTATATGGACGACGAGGTGATAGACGCATTGGCGCTCCCGAAACATTTGAATTATCTGCACCTGCCCGTGCAGTCCGGCGACAATGCTATTTTGAAAAAAATGAATCGCAAATATACGCACGAGCAGTATCTGGAGACGATAACGAAAATCAAAAAGCGCATACCGAACATCGCACTGGGAACCGACATTATCGTTGGTTTTTGCGGTGAGACCGAAGAGCAATTTGAGCGCACGATGGAACTCTACCGCGCCGTGGAATTTGATATCTCCTATCACGCCATGTATTCGCCGCGCAGCGGGACGCTTGCCAACAAACACTTCGGGGACGATGTTCCGCGCGCAATAAAAAAAGAACGCTGGAAAAAACTCCAAACGCTCATGGAAGATAGTACGCTTGCGAAAAATCAGCGCTACGTCGGGAAAACTGTTTCCGTGCTCGCCGAACGTTTTGAACGCGGATATCTCCTCGGCAACTCACGCGAGCTCAAACTCGTCCGCTTCCCGGGTGATGCCGCGGGTATCGGCAAAATTCACTCCGCCCGTATCACGGAAGCGAAGTGTTGGATATTGGATGGAAAAAACAATTAAAAATTCATGGGGTTGTTCAACCTTTTGGAATCGGAAGTCCTAATTTCTGAAAGTCAGATTTTGGTGCGCCCAGCAGTCCGCCCGCTGGCGGATGCGACCATCTGCTTAAAAGTCCGTCAGCTGACGGATCTACCGCTCCAGCTATAATAGGACTTACGCGTTTGACCAAGGTCGAGGCAAAAGGCGAGGATGTTGCGAGGCGTAGTAGAGCTACGGCGAGCAAGAGCAGAGCCTTTTAACGAAGAGATTGGTCAAACCCCTGTGGCTTCCGCCATGGTAAGTTCCACAATTACAGGACTCCCGGGCGGAAGCGCGTAAGTCCTATGTAAGTAATAACCGATACCCGCACAGTGCGCCCAGCAGGGATCGAACCTGCGACCATCTGCTTAAAAGGCAGTTGCTCTACCGCTGAGCTATGAGCGCACTGTGCGGGTATCTTCAAATCACGGTAAACATATATCTGCTTAAAAGTCCGCCAGCTGGCGGATCTACCGCTGAGCTATGAGCGCAATATGGAGTCATTCCATTAAATACTGCGTTTGAATACTACCGCATGTTTCGGCTAGAGGCAAGTGTCCGACGCTCATGCAAGACTAAATTCGCCATTTCCTCGGCGGCATTGGGATTGGCGAGCTTATGCATCTTGGCAGACAGACGCTCCCTCGCACCCTCGCTCATGATGAGCTCCCGCACGACTTTGGTAAGAATTTCCGGCGTCAGTTTTCCCTGATCAATAACCATGGCACCGCCCTTCTCTCCAAAATGCCGCGCGTTTTCTTCTTGATGAGTACCCGGCATCGGTACAATAATCGCCGCTTTTCCAAGAAAGGCGAGCTCCGAAAGAGTCCCGAGTCCGGCACGCGTCAAAACGACATCCGCCAAAGAATACACATCAGGCATTTCTTTGGTCAAAAACTCCTGCCAATGATAGACGCGCGACCACTCGCCCTCTGGAGGCTTTACTCGTTTTTCTTTCCCAGTCAGATGCACTATCTGACAAAATGACGCAAGCCCTGGCACCGCGGCGGCGACAATTTCATTTAAAGCCACGGCTCCCGTGCCTCCGCCAAGCGCCAAGAATACCGGCATGGCGGGATCCAGATTGAACTTCGCATATTTGAGCGCGCGATCGCCGCCGTTTTCCGCGACGGAACGGATCGCCTCGCGCACGGGATTGCCGACGACATGCGCTCGTCCGCGAAGCCTCACTGGCATTTGCGCGAGGTTCTCTTCAAAATTTACCGTAACCCAGCGCGCAAACGGACGCATGAGTTTATTAGCGAGCCCCCAGCGCAAATCCTGCTGATGAACGAGTATGGGGATGCGCAATACGGCGGCGGCAAACACGACTGGCACTGCGGCGAAACTCCCGGCGGTCAGCACGACGCCGGCACGAAAACGCGCCAAGAGAACCATTGACTGGAAAAACCCGATCACGATACGCAAGGGGTCAAAAAAATTCCGCCGGGAAAAATACCGTCGAAGTTTTCCGCTCTGAATCGCGCGAAAACGAATCCCCCACTCTTCAACGAGCAAATGTTCCGGTCCCGTTGCCGTGCCAAGCCACAAAAACTCGTGTCTTCCTTGTTTCTTTATTTCTTCCGCGAGGGCCAAGAGCGGGGTGACGGAACCCAGCGTGCCTCCGCCGGTAAATACGATGCGCATAGTTGAAAAGATTGCAAAATCTGCTTATTCCGATTACTTTGCTTTCCTATTTCTTCACGTGTTGCGATATATTCCCTATCACACCTATAAGAAAAAGGCCAGCGGCAAGAGAGGTGCCGCCATAACTGATAAACGGGAGCGGCAACCCGGTAATGGGCAACAGCCCCAGCATCGCAGCAAGATTCACGACCGACTGAATACCAAACCACGAGACGGCGCCAAGTATGGTAAAACGCGCGAAATCATCGGGTGAATCTTGAGCCAGCCGAATCAGCCGCAAGAATATCCAGCAGAGGAAAACAAGAAAAAGCGTAGCGATAAAAAAACCTAGCTCCTCCGAAATAATCGCAAAGATGGAATCCCCGCTTACCTCCGGGAGATAACGAAACTTTTGTCGCGATTGACCAAACCCCAAGCCGAAAAGTCCGCCTGACCCCACGGCCAGCAGTGCCTGATTGATATGATAACCAACGCCCTGCGGATCAAACTCCGGATGCACAAACGTCATGAGCCTGGCGGCGCGATGGGGGGCAATCTTCACAAGAGGAATAACAGCAAGCGCCGCAAGCCCGAATATCGAACCGATGTGTTTCCATGAAGCGCCGGCTAAAATATACATCGCCATGGCGGTAGCGCCAACAATCATCGTGGTGCCAAAGTCCGGCTGACCCAACAGCAGAACTCCGATCATGCCGACAATCATCCAGAAAGGCATAAACCCCTCCTTGAAACTTGCGATGGTATCTTTATGCCTGCCAATCCAAGCGGCAAGATAGAAAATAAGAGCGACCTTGGCAAATTCGGAAGGTTGAAAAGAAAACCCAGAAAGAACAAACCAACTCCGTGCCCCTCCGAGGCGCGTGCCAATACCCGGGATGAGAACGAGAACGAGCAATACCACCGCCCCCACTAAAATCGGCAGGGCCGCCTTCCTCCAAAAGGCATAAGGTATTTTGAGACCGATAAAAAAAAGAATCGCCCCGGGGATGAGTCCGGAATAAATTTGATGTTTTACCATGTAAAAGCTATCGCCCCACTTTTCGTAGGAAATCACCGAGGAAGCCGAGGAAAGCATCGCAAGCCCAAAAAAAACTAACAGCCACACACTCCCCAGCAGGAAATAATCGGGCCGGAAATACCCCGAGCGAGAGGTCATAGTAAGGAAGTATTAAAGAAGATTCCGATCCAGGAGCGCGATAATAAGACCAAACACGGCAGTGACTCCGGCAATCACCCAGAAACGCATCACAATTTTCGGCTCCGGCCATCCAATCGCCTCGAGATGATGATGAAATGGGGCCGAAAGAAAAATCTTTTTCCCGCGCAATTTTTTTGAAGCAATTTGAAAAATCACAGACAGAGACTCCAGAACAAAAAGCAGACCGATGATAGGCAAGAGGAAAACCGTGTCGGTCAGCATCGCCATCACGCCGAGGGTCACTCCAAGCGACATAGCGCCGGTATCCCCCATAAAGAAACGCGCCGGGAAGATATTAAACCACAAAAAAGCGAGCAATGACCCGATAATCACCCCGCAAAACGCGGCGAGATCATATCGCCCCTGCAAAAACGCGATTCCGCCATAGGCGGCAAAAGCAGTGAGCAGTGTTCCGCCGGCAAGGCCATCGAGTCCATCGATCTCATTGACGGAAAAAGCCGTGGCCACGATGATAAAAGCGAAAAGCGGAAGATACCAGGCACCGATCGAAAAATCACCAAAAAAGGGCACATGGAGAGTATCCCTCCCCAGCTTAAAATAAAACCACCATGCGCCAACGGTGGCAATGATGCCGTAAATCAAAAGCCGGTGCCTCATCTTCAATCCGCCGCCTCGCGGACCAATGCACAGTACGTTGAATATATCATCAAACAAACCGACGATGGCTGAAACCACAAGCACCCCGAGCGGAAGAAGTGTCTCCCCACGCGACAGAAAATCCATTTCCTGCAGCCACGGGTGATCCGAGAACATGGCGAGGGATGAAAAGAACAGGGTGATGGCCAGCACGGTTACCCAAACCAAAAGCCCGCCCATGGTTGGCGTACCGGATTTTTTTTGATGAAGAGAGGAAAAAACCGGCGCTGAAACCGCGTCGCGAATCTGTTTGCCAAGTTTATATTTATATAAAAAGTGGGTCAGCAGGGGCGTCCATGCCATGGCCACCACAAACGACAGCGTTGCCAAAAAGAGAATCCTGAATGAAGCAAAATCCATAAAAATGCATTACCCGTTCAGGCGCCACAAAAATAAAGCTTCACCAAAGAGAATTATCTGGAAAGTCACGGCCGTTGACGCGAGGAAGTAAGCAAGGATGTGATAATTTTTGTAGGTGATGGTCGCAAGGATATTGTTCCCTATCCCCACCGCCATACCGGCAAGCGGGAAAAAAAATATCTGATACCAGGCGCCAGTCCAATCAATGCCGAAATACACCGTAGAGTGCAGAAAAGCCTGTGTCATAGGAGCGGGCATCACAACAAAAAGAAAAATCCACATACCGAGATTGAGGAGTATGGCCGCGCCAAGAGAAAGAGAGAGAAAGAGATCTTTGAAGAAAAAACGGAGGGTCTGAAAAAGCATATAAAAGGGAGGATACCCTCTATGCTATCACGGAAAACACCTGTTGACAACCTATTGCGGCCATGGTACATTAGCCGAGCAAAATACGATTCATCTTCGCTTTAATAAAAACTTTTCACTCATAAAACTATGGCCCATAAGAAAGCGGGTGGCTCAACCACCCTCGGTCGCGACTCACACGGCCAGCGCCTTGGTGTCAAGGTAGCCGACGGAGCGACCGCAAAAAAAGGCGACATCATCGTGCGCCAACGCGGGACCGCCATTCGGCCGGGTAAAAACGTGGATAAGGGATCCGACGACACGCTTTTTGCCACCACCGCCGGCATAGTAAAGTTCACATCCCGAAAACGCACCCGTTTCGACGGAAGCCGTGTCTTCGCCACTTTCGCAAACGTCTTGCCGAAAGTATAAGCAAATCAATTACCGCACCGCAAGCAGTGCG
>JBBTTG010000009.1:0-11254 GCA_038064355.1 Patescibacteria group bacterium | reverse complement strand
AATGTTAAAGTCCACGAACAAGTATGACATTTTAACTTCCCGTTGACATCCACGAACAGGCATTTGACCCGAGAAACCCATCTTGATACGCTTTACGATATGGACATCTCGGTTGTGGTCGTGAGTTGGAACGGGAAAGAGCTTCTTCGCAGGTGTTTGGATTCTTTGTTTGCGAGCGCGGGCGTGTCGCTTGATGTTTTTGTTGTGGATAACGCCTCAAAAGATGGAACGCCCGAGATGGTGCGCCGCGAGTATCCGCAGGTAACATTCATTGAGAACAAAGAAAATTTTGGTTTTGCGCGCGCCAATAATCAAGCTATTCGACAAGCTCATGGCGAGTATATCCTTCTGCTGAACCAGGATATGCGGCTTCATCCGGACACCCTCGAGATTATGGCGCGGAATATGCGCGAGCGTGCGGAGGTGGGCGTGGCAGGTTGTCACCTCGTGAGCGAAAAAGGGGAGACGGTGCCGCATGTGCGCCGATTTCCCGCGTTGCGCGATCAAGCCGCGATTTTGCTCAAGCTTCCGCATTTTTTTCCGCGCGTCCTTGACCGCTACCTCATGCGTGATTTTAATTATGCGAGAGACTTTGCCGAGGTGGACTCCATCCGAGGGTCTTTTTTCTTTCTCCGGCGAGAGGTTATCCAAAAAATCGGACTCCTGGATGAGCGATTCTTTTTTTGGTTTGAGGAGGTGGATTATTGCCAGCGGGTGCGTTGTGCGGGTTTCAAAGTCGGCTATTTCGGCAACGCGGAGTGCGTGGACTATGTCGGCCGGAGCGCCAAGACGCTTTCGCGATTCAAGGCGCAAAAAATATTTACGGGAAGCATGCTCAAGTACTTCCGCAAATGGCACCCGGCGTGGCAGTGGGTGATTTTGGTTGTGCTACGGCCGATTGGACTTGTGATCATGTGGTTGGTAGACGCGATCCATTCAAAACTCCCCCTCACCCTACCCTCTCCCCCAAGGGGAGAGGGTACACCCATCGTCCCGTCCTCTCCCATGCGGGGAGAGGATTAAGGTGAGGGGGAGTATTTGCACTTATGAAACTATCTCTTCACCTTGTTACCTATAACGGCGCAAAATACCTACCCTATCTTTTTGAATCTCTGCGCACGCAGACGTTTCAAGATTGGGAGATGATTGTTGTTGAAAATGGATCAAGTGATGAGACTCTTCAGGTTGCAAAGAAAGAAGTCGAGAGTTTGGGACGCCCGCATCGGCTTTTGGTGAATACCGAAAATAAGGGTTTCACCGGCGGACACAATCAAGCGTTCAACCTCAAAGCTCAAACTTCGTCCCTCCCTTCGCGAATGGAGGGATCCCGCCTCGCACCTTATGTGTGTCTCGTGAATCAAGATATGATGTTGGCACCTGATTATCTTGAGCGGCTGATGGAGTTCATGGAGGGGAATCCGGAAGCGGCGGCGGCGCAGGGGGCGCTCTTTCGGTGGAATTTCGGTCCTTCGACCGGTGGTGAGCAGAGTCAAACCACAAGTTCAGGACGGTTGCAGGCGGAGTTTTCTGAGATCATAGACAGTCTTGGCTTGCGCGTTTCAAAGAGCCGGCATGTGTCCGATTGGGGATCAGGGCAGTCGTATGGAAAGATCGCTCGAGGAAGTGATGCGCTCGCGCAGGTTCATCCAGTTGAGATTTTTGGCGTTTCCGGAGCACTTCCGCTCTACCGCAGACAAGCCCTTGAAGTGATTGCTCTAGGTGGAGAAATTTTTGATGAGGATTTTTTCAGTTATAAAGAAGACGTGGATCTTGCGTTTCGCCTGCGCTCTGCCGGATGGCGGGCGTATCTTATTCCCGCGGCGCGAGCATGGCATGATCGGACGGTGTCGGGCAAACTCGATAGGAATATCATATCTTTGATCCGGGGGCGCCGCGGGCGGTCATTCCTTGTCGCGGGTTGGGCATATCGGAACCACCTCTTCACCTTGATAAAAAACGAATATTTTGCTAACGTCTGGAGGGACTCCGCTCGGCTGTTTTTTTATGAATTGAGGAAGTTTGCTTTCCTTGCCCTCTTTACTCCGCGCGCCCTTTTTGTGATTCCCTTATTGTTAAGACTTGCTCCGCGAATGCTGCGCAAGCGAGTGCAAATCCGCAGGAAGAGGAAAATCTTCGCCTGGGAGATGCGGAGATGGTTTATCTAGATATGTACGATATTGTTGCGGTGTCCGTGAACTATAAGATGAAAGAAAAAATTCTCGAGATGTTACGGTCGCTTTTTTTGGATATTGCCAGTACATCCTTGAGCGTGCAGGTAGTGGTCGTCGATAACGCGTCCGGTGACGGCATTGCGCGGGCAATCGCAGTCGAATTTCCACAGGTGCGCTGTATCGAGAATACGGAAAATTTGGGATTCGGAGCCGCGAATAATCTTGTGCTTCGGGCTTTTGACGCGCGATATTTTTTTCTCATCAATCCGGATATCGTTTTCCCGACAGGGCAAGGCGTGTTTGAAAAGATGTTCGTTTTCATGGAGGCTCATCCGAAAATCGGACTCACGGCCCCAAAACTCATTCTTGGCAATGGCGTCGTGCAGTATTCCAGTTTACGATTCCCGGGATTCTGGGATCACCCGCTCTATCGGCTTGGTGTCCATGACAAGTACTCATGGGCAAACCGACGCGTCGCCCGTCTTTTGATGACGGACTTCAATCGTGAGAAGACATTACCGGTCGATTGGGCCACGGGCGCGGCGTTGTTTGTGCGTGCCAAGGCTTTGAAGCACATCGGAGCTTTTGACGAGCGCTTTTTTATGTATTACGAGGATTGTGATCTGTGCCGCCGTTTTTGGCAAGCCGGCTGGCCGGTGTATTACAAAGGAGATATCGTTTTGTCCCATGGCTACGAACGCGCCTCGGCCAAGGTGCCGGGATTCAAATCGCTTTGGCAAAATCGTTTGACGCGCACTCATTTTGAAAGTCTGGTGAAGTATTGGTGGAAGTGGAAGTGGAAGGGTGTGTCGTGATGTGATGGTTTTATTCTATGGTGCCAAAAGTAGGGATCATTCTCATAAACTACCGGGACTACGCGAAACGGTTTCTCGCCGATTGTCGGGAGAGTTTGCGTAAGACGCAGTACCCGGCCGATCGACTGGCCGTGTATATGGTGGATAACGCGTCCATTGAGGAGTCGGAGCGGTATTTGCGCTCGGAATATCCCGAGGCCGTAATTTTACCATCCAAGGAAAATATGGGATGGGGCGGGGGGAATAATATCGGAATGCGGAGGGCGTTTGCCGATGGTTGCGGCGCGGTGGTGCTTCTGAATATGGATACCCTTGTCGAGGAGGAGTGGCTTCAAGAACTCGTGAAAGTGGCGGCGAGTGATCCGATGGTTGGTATCGCGCAGTCAACATTGCTCCTGCATCCTCGAAGCGCCGACGGACGCGTGCTCATCAATTCCCTTGGCAATGAAATTCACTTTCTTGGTTTTGGTTTTTGCCGCGGCTACGGCGGGGTTGACTCAATCTACCCACTACCGACTACCACCTACCAACTGCCCGAAATCACCTACGCCTCGGGGGCGGCGATGTACATCAAGCGGGAAGTGATCGAGAAAATCGGATTATTCAATCCGGAGTTTTTTATGTATCACGATGACCTTGAACTTTGCCTCAAGGCGCGACTGTGCGGTTATCGTATTGTGCTTTCCCCAGCGTCTCGAGTGTGGCATAAATATGAATTCAAGCGCAGTATCCGGCAGATCTATTTCATGGAGCGCAATCGCCTGCTCACCGTCCTTGAATTTTATAAAGTACCCACGCTCCTCATCCTTGCCCCCGCGTTTGCGGCGATGGAAGCGGGACTCTTTTTCGCGTCGCTCTTTGGCGGATACGCGGGCGCACAATGGGAAAGCCGTTGGTATTTTTTCCGTCCGGAGGCATGGAGGAAGCTTCTGGCCGAGCGCAAGCGCATCCAGTCAACGCGCACCGTCGGCGATCGCGTGCTCATGGAAAGATTTACCGGAACGATTGATTTTCAGGAGGTGCGAAGTCCGCTTCTGCGCTACGGCGTAAACCCTTTTTTCAATGCCTACCTGCAGATTGTGAAAAGGCTGATCTTTTGGTAGGATGCCTGTATCGATATGAAGGGAATTATTTTGGCTGGCGGTACCGGATCGCGTCTGATGCCGCTCACAAAAGTTACTAACAAGCACCTTCTGCCTGTGTACAACAAGCCGATGATTTATTATCCATTGGAGACACTGAAGGCCGCCGGCATAAAAGACATTATGATTGTTTCGGGCAGGGGACACGCGGGTCATTTTTTGGATTTATTGGGCTCTGGCGCGGATCTGAGCGTCCGACTTTCTTATGACGTGCAGGAAGAAGCCGGAGGCATCGCCCAGGCGCTTGGACTGGCCGAAAGTTTTGCCGACGAGGGGGGTATTGCCGTCATTTTGGGGGACAATATCTTTGAGCGTCAGGAGGAAATAGTCAAAGCGGTTTCTGATTTCGGATTGTACCACCGTGGAGCCAAGGTGCTCTTAAAAGAGGTATCGGATCCGCGCCGTTTTGGTATCGCGGAGATTCAAGGAGGGAAAATCATCGGCATTGAAGAGAAGCCGGAAATTCCAAAATCCAATTTTTGCGTGACGGGTTTTTATCTGTACGATAAGCGCGTTTTTGACGTTATAAAAACATTGAAGCCGTCCGCAAGAGGTGAGCTTGAGATTACCGATGTGAATAATTTTTATATTGCGGAAGGAACGATGACCTATCAGATTCTTCAAGGTGAATGGACTGATGCCGGCACGTTTGATTCGTTGATGGCGGCCAATCATCTTGCTTATAGGAATTTCAATAAGGTTATCTGATCTCGACTCGCCAGAGACCTGGCGTGTTGTTTTTTTCCGCGGCGAGGTAGAGAATTTTTCCATGCCGATCAAGACTCGCGCTTTGGATGGAATCAAAAGTGGCGAGCTCGGAGGAGTTTTGTTTTCCGCGCGTGTCGAGTTCAAGCGCATAGACGTGGTGGTCGGTCACAGCGATGAATGCGTTTTTCAATTCAGTGATAAGAATTTTTTGGATTGGTTCCGAAAGGCGCGTGAGGAGTTCGGTTTTTTTAGTGGACGGCCGATATCGCCAGATTTCAAAATCAGTCGAGGCCAAAAGGGTAACTTCTTCTCCTGGGAGGAAAAGAGCGCGAGTGCCATCGATTTCGGATATTTCTTTGGTTTTAGCGTTTACCACGGCGAGTTTTTCCCGCTTGAGATCGGCAAGGATGAGCCAAGGATCAGAGGCCGCGGCCCATGTCCAGGCGCCGCTCTCGATGCGTGTCAGAGTGGAAGAGGTGGCTCCGCGGATGAGTTTGAGGAGAGTCCCCTCCGTATCGGCGCTTGAGGTATAGATTTCATTCGGGGCGATGGTAAAGTTTTCGCTTGCTTGTTCAATAACATCGGCGGCACCCGTATTGGGATTGATGCTGTAGAGCGTTTCGCCGGAGATACCAAAGAGGAGCGTTTGATTTTTTCCGTACGCAAGCGACTTCCATGTTTTTCCGGTGAGCTGGGTGAGCGATTTGAGCTCCGGAGCGGGGGGGTCCATGTCGAGCAGGAAGTATTCGCCGGCAAAGAGGAGTACCTCGTTGCGCTTTGATGACCATTCGATCAGTTGCGGTTGGCTTTGAAGCGCGCTTCTCCAGAGAAGGCTATTGCGGCCGTCAGTATGCCGCCATATTTCATAAAAAGATCCTTCTTCACGGACAAAGAGGATGTTTTCTCCCGCGGGCTCGGGCAGGAGGCTGGGGATATTGCCTTCCGCTATGCGTTCCGGCGAGCCTTGGCGGAACAGGGTGATATTTTCGGCGAGGGTTACCTGTTCACTTTCGACGCGGAGAGTTTTTTGCCATGGCTGAAATCCTTCGCTTGCAACTCGCACGGTATAGTCGCCGGGGGTAAGATTGAGGATGCGCGCCGGAGTGTGTTCCTGACGCGGGCGACCATTCAAAGATATTTCGGCGTTTTTTGGATCCGAAGAAAGAATGATGGCACCGGTTTTAACGATGCGTTTTTGTTTGAAGTTATACCGAAAACCGGCGGTGTAGAGGATAATCGTTGGGGCGGCGATGAGAAAGGTGCCGAGGGTGAAATAAAATATCAATCTTCTCATGAAAAGGGGCATAGGATTCGGTCATTGCGTGTTTCTGTCTCGACACGTATAATAGCTGACGAGAGAAATAATTATATGTCCAAATTTGTTATTCATGGAGGCGGCAAGATTGCCGGTGAAGTGCGGATTTCGGGGATGAAAAATGCCGCGACTCCTCTTCTTGCGGCCACTTTGCTTACCAGGGAACGCTGCGTTCTGCGAAATGTTCCGAAGATTCGGGATGTGTTTCGCATGCTTGATATCCTTAAGGGTCTTGGCGCAAGGGTGGAATGGATTGAGGATCACTCGCTGGTCATTGAAGCGGTTTCAATCGATTCGGGTGCTCTGCTTTCGGATATTGTGGCCGCCATGCGTTCATCAATTCTTCTCCTTGGTCCGCTTCTCGTGCGCGCGGGAGAGGTGGAGATTCCAGAGCCAGGAGGGTGCATTATCGGCAACCGACCCATTGATACGCACCTCTATGCGCTGGCAGAACTCGGAGCCACCGCTGTCCGTAAAAACGGCAAATATCTTTTCCAAGCGCCGAAACTTCTGGGGGCTGTCATTATTTTACCAGAATTTTCAGTTACTGCAACCGAAAATGTACTCATGGCGGCCTGTCTCGCCGAGGGGGAGACGGTGATCAAGCTTGCCGCCGCGGAACCCCATGTGCAGGATTTGGTCACATTTCTTCAAAAGATGGGAGCAAAGATTAGCGGATCGGGCACCCATACATTGGTGGTTGAAGGTGTGAAAGAACTGCACGGAGCCGAACATACGCTCATACCCGATCAGATCGAGATCGGCACGTTTGCCGCCGCGGCAGCCGCCACGCGCGGTTCCATTGAAATGTATCCGGTGATTCCCGAACACCTTGATATTATTCTACTCAAGCTTCGGCAAATCGGGGTGCGGTGTGATATTGATGGGAATCGTCTTCGCGTGCAGTCGGAAGGCGGCTTACGGGCATTCCGTCTCCAGGCGATGCCCTATCCGGGATTTCCGACCGACCTGCAGGCGCCGTTCGGAGTTCTTGCGACTCAATGCAACGGGACAACTTTGATTCATGATCCTTTATTTGAAGGTCGCATGGGATATGTGGCGGAACTCGTGAAAATGGGTGCGGGCGCCATTGTCGCGGATCCGCATCGCGTGATTATCACCGGCCCAACCCCGCTTTATGGCCAACAGATTCGGAGTCTTGACCTGCGCGCTGGTGCGACCCTTGTCATTGCTGGTATAGTAGCCGAGGGGGAGACTGTTATCGATGATGCCGAAGTGATTGACCGCGGGTATGAAGATCTTGATGGTCGTCTGCGCGCGCTTGGCGTGAAAATTGATCGGGTGTCGTAATATGACTTTTTTCTACCAACGGAATCCTAAAAATATTTTTTTCAAAAGATTCCTTGCCGTGTATGGCCTCCTGGCCGTACTGCTTTTGGTGTTTGTCGGCGGCGCCTGGGTGGGAGCAAGTGCCCCCAAAGTTTCGGCGCAAGGATCCGGTGGAAAGGTGGAGCAGCGCGATGCATTGCCACCGTATCTTTTACAGGATGTTGATTTCAAGCTGTTTTGGGATGTGTGGTCCATGGTGAAGAGCAAGTATCTTGAGCAGCCGGTTCCTGATACTCGGCTGTTTTATGGCGCGCTTTCGGGGATTGTGGCTTCGCTTGGGGATCCCTATTCCATTTTTCTCGACCCCGAGATTTCCAAAAAATTCAATGACGAGCTTTCGGGTACCTTTGACGGTATCGGTGCGGAAATCGGCATCAAAAAAGATCGACTGTTAATCGTGGCGCCGCTTCCCTCTACGCCGGCAGAGCGCGCCGGATTGCGTTCGGGCGACAGCATTCTTACCATTGATGGAAAAGACACGACCGGAATGTCGGTCGAGCAAGCCGTGACGCTTATCCGCGGTCCGAAGGGGAGTAAGGTGACTCTCAAGGTCTATCGCGAAGGTTGGGAAGAAACGCAGGAAAAAGAAATCGACCGAGAGACGATTCATATCCAAAACGTGACTTGGAAAATGGTTGGGGATGTTGCTTATATCAAGATCGTCCAGTTTAATGGCGACACTGTTGCCCTCTTTGGGGATGCCGCGCGGGAGGTGATTCTCAAGAAGCCCAAAGGGATAGTTCTTGATCTGCGGAATAACCCGGGCGGCTACTTCGACGGTGCGGTGGCGATTGCTTCCTACTGGGTGACAGCGGGTGATCCGGTTGTGCTCCAAAAAGGGAAAAGCGGTGAAAAACAGGCGTTCGTGGCAGAAGGAAATGCTCCTTTTTCCGAGATGCCGACGGTTGTCTTGGTGAACGGTGGCAGTGCTTCGGCCGCTGAAATCGTTGCGGGTGCGATGCAGGACCAGGGAAAGGCGACGCTCATTGGTGAACAGACCTTTGGTAAGGGGTCGGTGCAAGATTTTGAGGGTTTGTCGGGCGGTTCGGCGATCAAGATTACGGTTGCGGAGTGGCTGACACCGAAAGGGCGATCCATCAACAAAGAGGGTATCAAGCCCGATGTTGAAGTGAAGTTCTCCAAAGAGGATTACGAGAATGATCGCGATCCCCAGCTTGATCGCGCCGTACAATCGTTTCAAGGGAAGCCGTTAAAATAGGTACTCGCGACTCGTCTCATCCTATGCCGCCAGAAAAGAGTGTTCCGCGGAGAGGTGCGGGTGGGGTCTATACGGAATTTTCCGCCGGCGGGGTTCTTTTTCGGCAAGTGGGACGGAAAATCGATGTTGCTTTTATGCTCGATCCATTTCATAAATGGACTTTTCCAAAAGGGCATATTGAGGAAGGGGAAACTCCGGGGGGTGCCGCACTCAGGGAGGCATCTGAAGAGTTGGGCGTTCACCCTCGCGACCTTCGGCTTGAGGCGCCGCTTGGGAAGATGAGTTTTTGGTTCAAACAGTCTTTTGGAAAGGGGCGTTCTCCGAAAGGTTCCACGGTGAAGAAATTTGTACACTATTTTTTATTTCAAGTGAGGCCGAATATCCGTTTTCATCCGCGCAAAAAAGAAAAAATCAAGGGCGTACGCTGGGTACCTCTTTTCCGCGTTACGGATTTTTCGAGTTACGAGAATATGAAGCCCATTGTAGTCCGCGCGATGCGGTATCTGTATGCCAGGCAGGCTTGTCCATCGGGGAAAGTTGAGGTATGAATATTCCGATTTTGAAAACGGTGATGAGCGATCCCGAAAAGGCCATTCTTCGGTGTGGCTACGGGAAAATCGTGAATCGACAGAGTCGCGAGACGAGCTTCGCGCGCCGTTTTCATGGGGATATGTATCCGCGCTTTCATGTTTATATCAACGAACGTCCCGAAGTTTGGGTATTCAGTCTCCATCTGGATCAAAAGCAACCCACCTATGAAGGCGTATCGGCGCATGCCGGAGAGTATGAAGGTACGGTTGTGGAAAAAGAAGCCGCACGTATACAGAATCTCCTTGTAGTGCAACCGCCTGCGGAGTAAAATACGAGCAATCCATGTATGTCTCCAAAATCTCTCAAATCTTCAAAGTATATTTTTGTCGCGGGAGGGGTTATGTCGGGCGTCGGCAAGGGGACAGCGGCCGCCTCCATCGGGAAACTGCTTCAAAGCAAGGGTTTTGAGGTAACCGCCATCAAGATTGATCCCTATATCAATGTGGATGCCGGTACCATGAATCCCATAGAACACGGTGAGGTTTTTGTAACCGAAGATGGTGACGAGACCGATCAGGATATTGGGAATTACGAGCGCTTCTTGAATCGCAATATCTACAAAGATAACTACATGACCACGGGGCGGGTGTATCAGACCGTCATTGATCGGGAGCGGAATCTTGGATATGAAGGACGCTGTGTTGAGGTGGTTCCGGATATTCCCAACGAGGTGATCCGCCGCATTAAGCGCGCCACCGTAAAGGCGAAGGCGGATATCACGATTATTGAGATCGGCGGTACGGTGGGGGAATATCAAAACGTGCTTTTCCTTGAAGCCGCCCGCATGATGCGTCTGGCTTCGCCGGAGAATGTATTATTTATTTTGGTTTCCTATCTGCCGGTGCCAGCGCATGTTGGAGAGATGAAAACAAAACCCACCCAGACCGCGGTGAAACTCGTGAATGCCGCCGGTATTCAGCCGGATTTTATCCTGGCACGAGCCATCCGGCCGCTTGATGAACCGCGACGGCGCAAACTTGCGGTTTTCTGCAATGTCCAGCCGGATGATGTTATTTCAGCGCCGGATATCAGTTCCGTCTACGAGGTTCCATTGAGTTTCGATCATGAACAGCTGGGGGAGAAAATTTTGAAAAAATTTGGAGTGCGGGCGCGCGGAAGAGATCTGCGAGAGTGGAAGGATCTCGTACATACGATTCAGACCGTCAAGAAACCCGTGAAGATCGGTGTGGTGGGAAAGTATTTTTCCACCGGTGATTTTGTTTTGAGTGATGTCTATATTTCTATCATTGAAGCGCTCAAGCATGCCGCTTGGTCATGGAATCGGAAAGCGGAACTTACCTGGATCAACGCAGAGGAGTTTGAAAAGAATCCGGCGAAACTCAAAACACTCAAGCAGTTTGATGGTATTGTGGTGCCCGGCGGGTTTGGCTCCCGCGGAATAGAGGGGAAAATCGCCGTGATCCAATACCTCCGCGTGCATAAAATTCCTTTTTTCGGACTGTGCTATGGTATGCAGCTCGCGACGATCGAGTTCGCGCGCCATGTAGCCAAGCTTCACGGTACGGTGCATACCGAAGAGGTTGATCCCAAAGCGAAGCATCAGGTGATCCATCTCATGCCGGAGCAGGAAGGGGTCATGGCCAGGGGCCATTACGGCGGGACGATGCGGCTCGGGGCTTATCCCTGCGTGCTTGCAAAAAATACCAAGAGTATGGCCGTGTATGGGGAACAGGTTATTTCCGAGCGGCATCGGCATCGGTATGAGTTTAATAATGCGTACCGTGAAATACTGGAGAAGGCGGGACTCACGATTGCCGGAACATCCCCCGACGGGCGTTTCGTGGAAGTTATCGAAGTGAAAAAACATCCGTTTTTTGTGGGGACGCAGTTCCATCCGGAGTTGAAATCTCGTCCGCTCCACCCTCATCCGCTTTTCCGCGAGTTCATCCGGGCGTGCATGAAAAAATAAAACCCCGCCTTGG
>JBBTTG010000008.1:0-19064 GCA_038064355.1 Patescibacteria group bacterium | reverse complement strand
ATGGTAAGTTCCACAATTACAGGACTCCCGGGCGGAAGCGCGTAAGTCCTATATTATTTAGCTTGCGAACCGCATATCCCGTGTTCGTATAAGTTGCGAATACTTGGAGCAATTTTGCACAACTCGTTACTATGCGATATTGAGGTACTTCGCATACGAAAATTTGTGGGCTATGCAGAGTTATTATATACTTCCTTATATGCCAAATCTTGTTGAAATTATAACAATGGAGATGAAACTTCGCAACTCTATCGTATCCATATATTTGGTTTAACCCCTCATACCCCATATGAAAAAGATATTCTCATTCACTCTTCTCCCCGCAGCCCTCTTGGGTGCGGCGTTTGTGTTTCTCTCCCCCAAAGACCTTCCGGCGCAAAAAGTAACTCTCACTGAAATGGATGGGGGCGTGCAGTATCAAGCCGCGAGCACAGAAGCGTGGGTAGACGCAAACACAGGGATGGAACTCCATGAAAACGACTCCATAAAAACCGGTGCCGATGGCCAGGTCACGATCATCTTTCACGACTCCAGCTCTTCACGCCTCGGGCGGAACTCGGAAATCTTGATAGAAAACGCGAGCCTTGATGAAACAACTCAAACCATCGGGGTGCGCCTCGCCTCCGGCCGCGTATGGTCGCGCATCTTGAAACTCTTGGACAAAGATACAACTTTTGAAATCCGCACTTCCTCTACGGTGGCCACCGTGCGCGGGACCACCCTTGATGTTGCCGTGGATGAAGCGGAAACAGCAACCGTCTCCGTGGCCGAAGGCGTGGTGGATGTCGTTGCGGTGGAAACCGAGCGCGTCGCCGACGAAAAAACCGGTAAACCTCGTTTTAAAATTGCCAAAAAACTTGCCAAAGTGAAAGTGGAAAAAGATAAAATGGTCGAAATTCCAAAAAACAAAACGGGTAATCTCGCCGAGGTAGCCATCGCCGTTCAGGAAATCCGAGAGGAAGTCAAAAAAGCCGACTGGTTCCAAAACAACACTCGCAAAGATGAGGAATTTGAAAAACGCGCACGCGAAAAAATTCTCGACCGTGTAAAACAAGAGAGCGGCATCTTGCCAGACTCCCCCTTCTATCGGCTCAAACGCGCCGCGGAGGAAATTTCCATGAAAATACCGGCACCTTCCGAGAAAAAACAGGAACTCATAGAGCGATTTGCCGAACGTCGCCTCAAAGAAGCCGTGATCATGAACGAGGGAGGTAACACCGATCTTGGCAAGCGCGCCCTTGAAGATTACAAAGAAGCGACCAAGAATCTTCCGCCGGAGCTCTCACAATTACCGGAACACCTGCCCAAAGTGGCCGAATGGCTCACCAAAAAACCTTTCCTCGCGGATGCTATAAAAGACGCTCGACCGAAAATCAAAGAAAAAATTATCGAAGCGGTGCACCCCGCACAGGAAAAGCCAGAAGAAATCCGGCAACCCGTGCCACCGCCCCTTGAAATAAAACCGATACAACCGGGAGCTCGCATTGAGCAACCGAAACCAGTGGACCAGGAAAAAATCCGCGCCCTGCGCTCAAACTTTGAAAGCCTGGGTGATATGTATGCAAAGATTATTCTCCTGGCAGACAACGCGCAAGCCGAAGAGGCGCAACGCCTACTCGAAACCTTCCGCTCCCGCGCGGAAACCCTCGCTCGGGAATCATCCGCGTATCTTGCCGCGGATGCCGATCTGCGTGCTCTTGTTGGGCAGATGAAAGAATACACGGCTATCGCGCGGGATCGTATTGCCAATCCTTCGCCGCGCAATGACGCTCCGGCGGAAAGCATGACGGAAGATTCGACACCCACTCTCAACGAGGCGCGTGCCCAATAGTTTCACGCTCCATGCGCTTTAATCGCAAAACACAATACTATCTTTTCGCCGTCGGTATTTCGACGGCGGTGGGAATCACTATGGCCGGCCTTTTTTGGTCCGGCTTCTTTGTTTCCCTGCAGGCGCTTTTTACGGATAAGCTCTTCACGGAACGAACGCCATCGCCCGAGATCGTTATCGTGGCAATAGACAACGAGAGCATCAAAGCCATCGGGCGCTGGCCTTGGGACCGCTCGGTGCATGCCGATTTTTTCCAAAAACTCGCCGCATACCACCCGCGCGTGGTCGGAGTAGATATTGCGTTTCTCGAACCCACCAAAGATGATGCCCTCATGGCCGAGAGTTTGCGAACACTCGGGAATACGATACTCGCCCTCGAGGCCGATATCCGCCAGGACCAAAACGGCGCGCTTATTGCTGAAAAAATACGCCTTCCGGTTGATGCTTTGAGTGAAGCAGGTGTCGGCTTTGCCAATACCCCGGTGGATGGCGATGGCATCCTGCGCCGCGTGCCGCTTGAAATCCGCTCGCCCGACCGCGCCTATTTGGCTTTTTTTGCAGAAACCCTGAAGCACTATTCCGAAGACGGCAATACTCTCACGGATATCCCTTTAGACGAGAACCGTTCGCTGATGATTAATTTTGCCGGCGGGCCGGGAACTTTCAAGGCAGTACCCTACTCTCATATACTCTCGGGTAAGGCCACCCCGGAAGACTTTACCGGAAAAATAGTTTTAGTGGGCGCTACTGCTTCCGATCTGCATGATGAACAGATCGTACCCACCTCCCGAGGCGTACTCATGTCCGGAGTGGAGATTCATGCCAACGCTATAGACACCGTGCTTTCCAAAAAATTCCTCCGAGAGCAATCCCCGGCCGCCACCGCGATTGGCATCCTCCTCATCTCCCTCCTCTGCGGACTCCTGTTTACCAAACTCCGCATCTTCCAAGCGATATTTATGACCGCCACTCTCGGGCTGGGCTATGTCATCGCCGTCATCCTCGCTTTTGATCGTGGAATCATCCTGAATATCCTCTATCCGATACTGACGATTATCCTCTCCTATATCACCGTGATGATCGTGAAATATGTTTTTGAGGGGCGCGAACGGCGTAAGATCCGCGTGGCACTCTCGCAATATATTTCAAAAGAAGTGGTGGAGGAGGTTTTGAAACAAGGAGAGTTGAAACTCGGCGGAAGTAAAAAAAATATCACTATCATGTTCTCCGACATCCGCGGGTTTACCAACATCTCCGAGGCGCTGGGACCGGAAAAATTGGTCGGCCTCTTAAATGGCTATCTCACCGCCGTAACGGAAGTCATCCTGCGCCGACGCGGCGTCGTGGACAAATATATCGGCGACGCGGTCATGGCTTTTTGGGGCGCGCCTCTTGAAGAAAAAGATCACGCGTATCTCGCCTGCGTTTCGGCTCTTGAAATGGCGCGTGCTGCGGCAAGCTTCTCCGCCGAACAGGAAAAGGATACACCCACGCTCAAAACCGGCTATGGCATCAATACGGGCGATGTTATTGTCGGCAATATGGGCTCGCACCAGCGTTTTGACTATACCGCCATAGGCGACGCGGTGAATCTCGCCTCGCGGCTTGAAGGACTCAACAAAGAATACGGCACCGAGATTATCGCGAGTAGCATGACAATCCAAGCCATACAAAAATCCGGTAAACTCGAAGAATTCGTCTATCGCTTTCTTGATCGCGTCATTGTAAAAGGAAAAAACGAACCCGTGCCGATTTATGAAATTTTGGATTTTAAGGAAGATTTCCCTGGCGGAGAATGGCTCGCGGTGTACGAAAAAGGCGTTGAGGCATTCCAAAAACAAAATGCCTCGGCGGCAAAACAATGCTTTGAGCGTGTCATTGAGATCAAGGGCGACGATGGCCCCTCGCGCTTCTTTCTGAAACGATTAGACGACATCTCACGCGGCGCATCCTCCTGGGACTCCGCCACCAAAATGACACGGAAATAGAATCCCTCACGAGGCGTTGCCATAATTTACTTTTTGAGACATTTTTTCACGCTTTTTAATAGCCATTTATTATGAAGATTGCTTTCATATCAAGTTCGCGCGATCCCTCTCTCCCGCAGATCGACAGTGACGGAGGAGCTGTCACAATTCGCCATTATGCCAGCGAGCTTGGCCGCCTTGGGCATATTGTCGATATCTATACTGGCCGAGTCGCCAAATCAGCTCACAATAATAAGTATTCCAATACCAAATCAAAGGCGCAACATGAAAATACCATAACACTCGGCCATAATGTTCGGGTTATAAGAAATGCTCTAAAATATAACGCCGCTCATAAACATCCTCCGCAATTGAGACCATCGGAAAAATTGAGGGTGGTGCACGCTCAAAATTTCGCTCATTCCTTTAACCCTCATGATCTACACACATATGAATTAGTGTGTCTGTTTCACATTATCACCGCGTATGGCTTTTTATCGCAAAAAAAAATCTTGCCGAACAAGGTGGTTTTATTCCCAATGCTATTAAGCGGCGAGTATAAAAAATTTTCCACCGTTTCTGATGCTTATATTAAAATAGAACAGAAAGTTCTATCATCAGTAAGTCATATCTGCTCACCTTCGCAGAGCGAAAAAGGGGCATTGATTGCACTGGGTATTAAAAAAAATAAAATTGCCATTGTTCCTCGTGGATTTGATGAAACAATCTTCTACCACAGAGCGCGCCGCTCATACCCGAAAGGTAAAAAGGTAAAGATCGCATGCGTCGGCGCTATTCGTCCACAGAAACAGCAAGATAAACTCATTACTATCGCAAAATTACTTATAAGGCGCGGGTACCTTCCCAAAATTACAATTATTGGGGAGAACAAAAATTTTTATGACAAAACCTATGAGGGTTATTACCTGAAAATAAAGAAAAGAATAGCTCAATTCGGTTTGAAAAAATTTTTCCATTTTACCGGTAATCTGGAATCAAAAAAAATTGCGAATACCTTGAGGAAATCAGATATTGCCATTTTTCCCTCCGTTGGCGAATCTTTTGGCAAGGCGGCCATGGAAGCAATCGCTACCGGGATTCCCACAATATTACGTAAATCGATTTCTGCCTATAAGGAATTTGCGCCCCGGGGAGTATATGCATTAGCCGTTGACGACCCCCCGGAAAATTTTGTAAGAATTATAGAGAACTTACTGCTGGATCATTCTTTGTATCTTCGAATAAGCCGTGAGGGGGGAATCCTTGCAAAAAATTTCAGTTGGGAAATTACTTCTAAAAAATTGGAGTCATTCTTAAAAAGCATAAAAAAAACTCGAGCATTTTAAGGCATTCTATATGAGATATCGCACTGCGATAGCAATCATTGGTTCAACCACTTCGGGAAAAACAAAAGTTGCGTTTGAACTGGCGAGACGTGCCGGCACAGGGGAGGTGGTGAACCTCGATAAAATGGGTTGCTATAAACATTTTCCCATAAGCACCGGCGCTGCCGATGCGCTTTCGGAAAGAGACACAAAGAAGCATCTCTATAAAATTCTTGAACCGAATCAGGAAATTATCCCCGCGGAAACTTTTATTGAAATGGTGCGAAAAGAATGTACTCAAATTTTGTCCGGTGGCGGATGGCCAATTATCGAAGGCGGATCTACTGCGTACTGTCCTGCTCTCTTGATGGCAAATCGTCAAGTGGAATTCTGCAAACCTATTATTGGATTGCGCCCTCCTCCAGGATTTGATCTCCGGGAAAAAATCTCGGAACGGCTTGCCGCGGCAATCACACACGGACTCATAGATGAGATACGCGAAGGTATGAGTAAATATGAAAGGGTGGCATTATTGCACGACACTCCCACCATTATCCAAATCATACGCTACATCGAGGGAAGGATTAATCTTGAAGAGGCCAGGGAGGAAATCATCAGCTATTTCTTGAACTATGCGCGGAAGCAGACGGAGATATTGTCTCTATACCCCGAAATCATCTGGATGGAGCATGAACCGAGATATTTATCCCAAACGGTGGAAAAAATTAAAGCGCTCGCCAGCGAATGTGCTTAAATCTGCCGTGCAAGGATAATCCCAATGCGCCTTTTACAATTCCACTCCTCCACCCTCTCACCCAAGTAAACCAAGTGAGATCTTTACGAATTTCCTCAACCTCTGCTTGACTTTTATCTGCTTTCGTGGTACTATGCCAATACTTCGCAAGAAGGCCTGGTGATCGCCCCCACACCCATCAGACACAGTCCGCCATAGGCGGAAAGCGACACTACTCATGCAGTTCTTCGTGAAAAACACCGTTTGTCAGTTGAATAAGGCAAGACCTGTTTACGAGTGTCTGATAGGCGTGGGGGAGGAAAGTCCGAACACCACAAAAAGGGTACCACCTAACGGGTGGGCAGAGTGACGAGCATAATCCGCCTCGGCGGAGAAAGCTCGCTGACGGAAGAGTGCCACAGAGACAATACTACTCCGACATCGGTCGGAGGAAAGGTGAAAAGTGAGGAGGTGTCGTATCGCTTCCGCGAGCCTAAAGCTTACGGCAACGAAAAGGCTACGCCTCTCATCCCACAGTAATGCGGGATCGTGGAAAACCCTACCCGGTGCAAGTCCTTACAACGGACGCTTGAGCCGTGCGGCGACGTACGGCCCAGAGAGATGATCATCGCTCCGACCCTGGTCGGAGTACAGAATTCGGCTTATAAGCCATTTTGCGAAGTTAAAAAAAGTCCCGACCGCAGTCGGGACTTTTTTTGATAAAGCGAATGGAGTATAATGGAAAAATATGCGACGATCTGCGGAACTCTTTTTTACCGTCTTGCGCGTGCCCATGGATTTTTTGGCTCTTGTGGGCGCGGGAGCACTCGCCTATTCTCTTCGTTTTGAAACATTCGCCGAAATCCGTCCGGCGCTTTTTTCGCTTCCTTTTGGAAACTACCTGGCTTTGGTAACCGCCGCTTCCGCCGCGTGGCTTCTCATCTTTGCCATGGCGGGACTCTACACGGTGGGCGGCACGCGCAAAAAATTCGAGGAGTTTAAGAAAATCTTTCTCGCCTGCTCCACCGGTTTTGCCGGACTCCTGGCCATCCTCTTTTTCTCCAGAGAATTCTTTGCTTCCCGCTTTATCATCATCGCGGCATGGGCGCTCGCCATCTTCCTGGTCTCTTGCGGCCGCCTCTTGATTCACGCCCTGCAATCCGCCAGCCAGCGTTACGGCTTCGGCGTGCGTTCCGTCATAGTCATAGGTGCGGATCGCGAAGCCAAAGCACTGGTCGAAGAATTCCGCCGTCGGCCGGCATTGGGATACCGCGTCCTCCAAGTTTTCCCCCTATTCAACGCGTCTTCTGAAAAAATCATGGCGAAACTCGACATCGATGAAGTCATCCTTGCAAAACCCGAAACCCCGCTCAAGGAAGTGCACGCGCTCATTGACTTTGCCGACGAACACCACATCCCGCTCAAATACTCCGCGGATATGTTTGCCACGCACGCGGCCGAGCTCGAGTTCAGCACTCTCGCGGGTATTCCGCTCATGGAAATCAAGCGCACGAGACTTGAGGGGTGGGGTCGCGTCTACAAAAGAATCTTTGATATCCTGGGATCACTTCTTCTCATTATTCTTACCTCACCTTTCCTTATACTGGGAGCCCTTCTTACTCTTTTTGAAAACGGATTCCCGGTGATCTATCTCAATGAGAGGGTGGGCCTGCGGGGACACATTTTCAATACGCTTAAATTCCGGACGATGTATAAAAAGTACTGCATCGGAAAACAATTCCGGGGGGCAACGGAAGCGCTCCAATTTGAGGCCAAGCTGATTGAAGAACGCGGCATCAAAGAAGGACCGATTTACAAGATTAAAAATGACCCGCGCATTACCCATATCGGCCGAATACTCCGAAAATTGAGCATTGACGAGCTTCCTCAACTCTTCAATGTTCTGCGCGGAAATATGAGCCTGATCGGCCCGCGCCCACACCAGCCGAGAGAGGTGGAAAAATACGACAAACATCATCGCAAAGTCTTTACCATTAAACCGGGAATCACGGGCCTGGCGCAAATCTCCGGCCGTTCCGATTTGAGCTTTGAAGATGAATTCAAGCTCGACAGTTATTATATAGAACGTTGGTCCATGAAACTCGACTTCATCATCCTCTTTAAGACGCCTTTCGTCGTCCTCTTCTCACGCGGAGCATACTAAAAAATGTACAGTGAGACTGTAGAAAAACCCTCTGACCGTCATCCCCGCGAAAGCGGGGATCCAGGTTTGAAACGATTTCTGGATTCCCGCCATCGCATTGTGCGGGGTACAACCAATGGCGGCGACTTTCGCAGAAATGACAGAAAGGGTTGGATTTTCAGAGTTTTTCTAATGGCATTCTCGCTCCCCATTTGTCATTCCCGCTTTCGCGGGAATGACAACCAAAAAACATTTTTCTACAGACTCAAGTTACCATGGTGGATGTTTCCAAATTTTAACCTTCCATTGAAACTTTACATTTCACACTTTTCATTTTTAACTCTCCCCCGCCCCGTTGCTTGCCTAGACAAAACGTGCTACCATCGCACCGTATGAAGGTAGCACTGGTACACGACCACCTCTCACAAGACGGCGGAGCCGAGCGCGTTCTGCGGGCTATGCAGGAAATCTGGCCGGAAGCGCCGACCTTCGTCCTTTTTCATGATCGCAACCGCGCGCATCCCGATTTTACGCGCCGAGACATTCGCCCGTCTTTCATCCAACGCCTCCCTTGGGGCGTTTCGCACTATCAATGGTTCCTGCCTCTGATGCCTGCCGCCGTGGAATCCTATAACCTCGAAGGGTTTGACGTCGTACTCTCTTCCACCTCCGCCTTTGCCAAGGGCGTTATCACGAGCCCTGAATCTCTTCATATCTGCTACTGCCACACGCCCACTCGCTACCTGTGGTCAGACACCCATCGCTACGTGGAAGAACTCCCGTATCCTCGGATCATAAAAATATTCCTCCCTCTCCTTCTTACCCGCTTGCGGCTTTTGGACCGCCTCATGGCCGAGCGCGTTGACGTCTTTATCGCAAACTCCGAAACAATCGCCAACCGCATTAAAAAATACTACCACCGCGACACGCAGTCTATTCTCTATCCACCGGTGAACACGACCGCGTTTTCCATCGGTACGCCCAAAAATTATTACCTCGCCGGCGGCAGGCTCGTCTCCTATAAGCGCCTGGATATCGTGATCGAAACCTTTAATCGACTGAGACTCCCTCTCAAGATATTCGGCCGCGGACCGGATGAAACAAAGCTCAAAAAAATGGCCGGGGGCACCGTGGAATTTCTCGGCAATGTCAACGACCAAGAGAAGGCTGATCTCTACCGCGAGTGCGTTGCTTATCTCCACCCGCAGATAGAAGATTTTGGTATCACGGCCATTGAAGCCATGGCCTCGGGAAGGCCCGTCATAGCCTATGCCGCTGGGGGCGCAACCGAAACTATCCTCGATGGCGTGACTGGCGTATTTTTCCAAGAACAAAACTGGGAACACCTGCTTGACGCCATTGTAAAATTCCAGCCCGAACGCTTTGATCCCGAGCGCATTCGCAAACATGCCCTGCAATTCGATCAAGACATCTTCAGAAAACGGCTGAAAAATTTCGTTGAATCAGCATACGCCGCCTTTCATGCGAGTCGTAGCGTAAAACCAAGAATGCTTTAAATAAGCTGGAGGTGCAAAGTGAAAAATGTAAAGTTTCAGTGGAAAGTTAAAAATCTTGCACCTTCTCCTGTAATGTTGCACTGTGCAGTTTACACTTGACACTTATGCATATCGGCATTGACGGCAGGCCACTCCAGGAGAAATCCGGAGGCGTGAAAGAAATCGCCCTAGCCATGCTCCGTGCGCTCTGGTCCGTTGATACCGTCAACCGGTACCATATTTTTTTTAATGCATCTGGCGGCATCGCCTTGCCGGATCTTTCACGACACTCCAATATTTCAATCAGCCGCAGTCGATGGCCAAACAAACTCCTCAACCTCTCCACGGCTCTACTTGGCTTTCCAAAAACCGACCGTCTCGCGAACAAGGGTGCGTCAGACTCTTTCGACGCATTCTTCATGCCAAATCTCAACTTTGCGGCGCTCCACCCGCAAATGAAACTGATTCTAGTCGTCCACGATCTCTCATTCCGACATTTCCCGGACTTCTACTCACTGAAACGCCAACTCTGGCACCGCGCCATCCACTATGAAAAACTCATCCGCCGCGCAAACCATCTTCTCGCGGTGTCTGAATCCACCAAACAAGATATAATGAGCTCTTTGAATATCCCGGAGGAAAAAATAACCGTCATCCCACCTCTGCTCACCCTTGAAACCCCAGGAGATTACGATCAAACAGTGCTCGCTCGTCATCGGCTTTCTCCGGGATACCTTCTTTTTTTAGGCACCCTCGAGCCGCGCAAAAATATCGAGAGTCTCCTTGAAGCCTATGCGCTCCTGCTTGAAAAAAATATACCAAGCCTGCCCGATCTTGTTATCGCCGGTCCCGTGGGTTGGCGGACGAAATCCATTTTCCAGCTTGCAAAAAAAATACATTCAAAGCGCATCCGTTTTCTCCACTATATCGCGCCCGGAGATAAACCGGCCATCTACCGCAACGCATCCGTCTTTGTTTTCCCCTCTTTCTACGAAGGAATCGGCCTGCCTCCGATGGAAGCCGCCTCGCTTGGAACTCCGGTCATCGCGTCCACTACATCTTCGCTCTCGGAGATGCTTGGCGACGCCGCTCTCTTTGTCAACCCTTGGAGCGTGAGCGAGCTCGCGGCGGGCATTGAGCTTTTATGTCTGCACCCAGAACTCCGCGCAAAACTCACAAAGGCGGGCAGGGAGCGCATGCGCCGATTCACTGCCGAAAAAACCGGTGGAGCGCTCTTGCGGCTCCTTGGGGAAGTTCGTACAATGCCCTCATATGCGAATCGGCATTGACGCGCGCCTTTACGGAGAAGAAAAAAACCGCGGGCTCGGGCGCTACATAAAAGAACTCATCCATCACCTGGAAAAGGTAAACACGGAGGATGATTTTTTTATTTTCCTGACCAAAGAAAATTATGATGAATACCATCCCTCCTCCCCCCGATTCCAAAAACGCCTCTGGGATGTGCGGTGGTATACCGCCAAAGAGCAGCTTCTCCCCTGCCCCATGGATCGCGAACGCCTTGATCTCATTCATTTTCCGCACTGGAACGTCCCCCTCTTCGTGCGCACGCCATTCATAGTCACCATTCATGACCTCATCTTGATAGAATCCAACCGCCGGCGCGATGCAAGCACGCTTGGCGTCTTGAAATATGCCATAAAATACGCGAGCTTCCGCATAACGCTCTGGCATGCGCTTTTTGGCTCTCGCCATATTCTTGCGATCTCCGAAACCGTGAAACAATCTCTTCGCCGACACTTCCCGATACTGCCGCCTCAAAAAATCGGTATGATCTACCAAGGAATGGGTGTGCCCGATCAGCCTGCCGTTGTTCAGCATACAAACGACGCCCGCGTTCGTCCTCCCTACCTTCTCTATGTTGGCGGCGCCTATCCTCACAAAAATCTTTCTTTCCTGCTCCGGTCATTCGCCCGGCTCCGGGAAATCGCCCCGCAGACTCCCTATCAACTCATTCTCGCCGGAAAAAAAGATTTTTTTTATGAACGCGTGGAGCGGCAAGCCATGAAAAAAGAAGGGCTCGCCCGCCTCATCAAAGACGGCTCCATTCTCTTTTTTGGCAGGGCAACCCAGGCGGAGCTTGGCGCGCTCTATCGTGGCGCCAGCCTGCTCGTGACCGCCTCGCTTGCCGAGGGTATGGGATTCCCGCCTCTTGAAGCAATGATGGTCGGTACTTCCATAGCGGTATCTGATCTTCCCATCTTCCGCGAGATCCTCGGCGCTGCTCCCAGTTATTTTAACCCGTCCGATGTGGAAAACTGTGTCAAAACGCTCTTGTCCGCACTGACAAACCCTCTGCCGCGTGATACAATACGGGAATACGCGAGGACATTGCAAAAAAAATACGCCTGGAAACTCTGTGCCGCTCAAACCCTTGCCGTCTACCACCAAATCGCCACAACCCGCCGCTAAATCTCCCCGGTATCTATCAAGACGTATGGCCTCAATCGTCAAGGCAAAAAAGGTCGCTATCAAAATAAAACCTCAGGCCGATGAACGGTCTCCTTTTGTCGTCAACCTTCGCCCGACAAAGCCGCTCCAATCAAAACAGGCAAAACACACTCTCTCACCCGCCCTCGCGGCGCGGGATGCTCTCAAGAATCGCGTCGGTCAATTCCTGGAAACGCTTCCAAACATTGGGAAAAGAATATCCACGGCAATGGAACGCGGCCTTGCTGGATTCGAGAAACGCGCCACCTCTCTCACCGGGCGCGCGCGAAAACCCTCTCTACCTCTCGCCGCAAAAACGATGTATCTCGCGAAACGCGCGCGATTCACGCCCAAAACGCCAGTGCCGTTCAAATGGCAAAAACCATTGATCACGCCGGAAACACTCTCTTCCTTGAGACTTATTTCATGGAAGCGCCTGGCGGAACACACCAAAGCCGCGGCACCCAAAGCGGTCTGGGAATACGGAGCCATGCTGTTTGTGGCGATCATCATCCTTTCTCTCCCGCTCCAAGCGCTCCGCGCTTGGAGTTCGGCAAAAACCGCGCAGACGGAACTCACCGCGAGTATAAACGGAGTCGGCTCCGACGTAATCCTTTTGAAGCAGACGATCGCCGCGGCGAACCTTTTGGCGGCAGGGGAAACACTGGAGACAATCCGCGCGCGGGTCGAGCGTCTTGAATCAGCCCTCCAGGGGCTCTGGCCGCTTTCTGCCGTTCCGCCGCTCCGCACTTTCCGTTCTCTCCTCAAAAAAACAAGCACCTCGATCCAAGAAATCTCATTGACTACTGATGTATTGCGCCAACTGGAAAAAAATCCGAGCGACCTCACGAGCGCGCTCCATACACTCCATGAGCGGATTCTTTCGCTTTCCACTCATATTGAATCCATAGAAAAACTCCTGCAAAAACTCCGCATACCGTTTCTTGAAAAAAGTCACCGCATAGCTGATTCTTTGGGAGCCATTGCCGCCTCCGCCAGCACCGTGACAGGATCCTTGGAACAAATAACCGCAGCGCTTCCCATCGCCCTCGGGGAGATATCTCCCAAGCGCTACCTTCTCCTGTTCCAAAATCAAAATGAACTCCGCCCGACCGGAGGATTCATTGGAAGCATCGCGACCATAGAAATTGAAAAAGGTGCCGTTACAAAATGGTCGCTCCCGGGTGGCGGCTCCTATGATCTCCAGGGACAATTTACCGCACGGCTTGCTTCGCCTCATCCGCTCTGGCTCATCAATCCACGCTTCGAATTCCAGGATATGAATTGGTTTCCGGATTTTCCGACTTCAGCGCGAAAACTCGCCGACACCTACGAGAAAGCCGCAGGGGATACTGTTGATGGGGTTATCGCGATCACGGGGCACGTCTTAGAAAATTTGCTCGGCATCCTTGGACCCATTGAAGTGCCGGAATTCAATAAAACGGTCACCCAAGAAAATTTCATGGAGGTCACCCAATCCGCCGTGGAGCTGGACTACGACAAAACATCGGGAAAACCCAAGGCGTTCCTTGGAAAACTCTTTGAAATTCTCTCCGGCCGCCTTGCGTCTATGACTGGGGAAGAACGCACCAAAGTACTCCTCCTCGCATTCAAAGGACTCACCGAAAAAGACATTCAGCTATTCACTCGCGACGGAAAATTTGAGGAGACATTGAGCCGGCTCGGTTGGGCGGGCGATATTCAAGATGCCCCTCTTGATTCGCTTTTGCTTGTTTCTACCAATATCGGCGGAGGAAAAACCGATGGCGCCATCACGCGGGATATCGAAAAAACCACGACCATTCGAAAAAATGGAACTCTCTCAAGTGCCGTGCGCATCACTTTTACCCACCATGGAGATCCAAGTAATTTCTGGACACGCAAGCGCAATACTTCGTATCTCCGCTTGTATGTGCCGCAAGGAAGCATACTGCAATCCGCGCATGGATTCTGGGCACCGCCGGAATATCTTTTTGAAACGCCGACCGGCATCCTCACTCAAGATCCCGACGTACGGTCAATCGAACGGAATGCCGCCACGGGGCCTGCGGATACCTTGATTATGGAAGAAAACGAGAAAACCGTCTTCGGAAACTGGATGCAAATTGATATCGGACAGGAAAAAACCGTAGAATTCACATACGATCTCCCCTCGGGACTCGTTCTTCGCGAACCCGCCGGTATGTATTCCCTTCTTCTGCAGAAACAGGCGGGCGCAACAGCAACGTTCACCCATACGATCAAGAAAGAAATGGCTGATGGAGAAGAAATTATAAGCACCGAAACGTTCCCGATCGATACGGATCGCTTTCTTACTACGATCACCCATTAAACTTTTACCATGGCCTATAACCAATACCGCAAGAGGCGCGGCGACACTTCTCCAACGAAAACCATGCTCCAGGCAATCTGGGCCGAGGGCGGGCGCGTGCCGGATATGAGCCGAATGGAGCGGAAAAAGGGCGGGCACTTTTTTCGCGTTTTCGCCGCGCTGTTTGTTTTTTTTGGGCTTTTGGCCACCATCTCATGGCTCGGTGTTTTCTTGACCAAGGGGCGCGTGCAGAGCGGCGGAGTCATCCTCACGATCGATGTTCCACAAAATATCAACAACTTCGATGAGGCAACCATTGCAATTCGCTATCAAAACCATGAATCCTCCCCACTCGCGGCAACCACCATCGACCTGCGTTATCCGCAAGAAATTCAGATCACCGAGGTGGATCCTAAAGCTGACAACGAATCCAATACGCGATGGTCGCTTGGAAGTCTTGGGAGCGGCGATGAAGGGGTGATCACCCTTAAGGGAAAAATCCTTGGCACTATCGGAAAAAAGCTGAATCTTCAAGCCATACTGGCCTATCGCCCGTCTAATTTCAATTCCGATTTCCAAACCGTTAAAACCGCCGAGTTTGCCATACGCGACTCCCCCATCGCCCTGTCCTCCACGGCACCGGAAGAAATTATCTCCGGAGAGCTCGTGAGCCTTGAAGCGGAGATAGAGAATACCGGCGAGGAAACACTGAACGATATCTTGCTCGCTTTTGATATCCCTGAATCGCTCGCTGTGAACAGTTCAGAGCCGAAACTCGACAACGAAAACAGCATCACCTTTAAAACCCTCAAAGCCCGCGAAAAGAAAAAAATTAAAATCTCCGGCGCTTTTGAACCGGAAGCTGAAGGTACCTACACCATCACGGCTCGTGCCATAAAAATCATTGGCGAGCGCGAAGTAATCCTCAAAGAATCCCCGAGCGTCATCACCGTCAAGCGCAATAATTTCATCGCTCGCCTCTTTGTGAATGAACGCGCCGAAGATCAGCAAGTAAAACCCGGCGACACCCTGCAGGTGCGCGTTGATGTGAGCAATCAAACAGGGAGCGACGCCGAGGGTATAAAGCTCTCCATACTTTCAAACTCACAACTCATCAACTGGAGCAGGGTTGCCACTGACCCCAAGGGCAAAACAAGCGACGACGGAATAACCTGGGATCCAAAATCCTTCACGAAGCTCACCAAGATTAAACACGGGGAGACCGCCTCTCTCTCATTCCCGTTACCTCTCTTGTCGTCCGGTGTCTCCGGTGACCCTTTGATCCGATTGACGGTCGTCGCCGCCGTATCCAAAATTGGCGGGCGGGCCGTGGAAGATGAGACACGATCACAAGAGATCCGCCTTCGGGTCGCCAGCGACTTAAAAGTTTCGTCCAGCGCGCGCTACTGGGCCGACAAAAAAACCGCCATGGGCAGCGGTCCCCTCCCTCCCGAAGTCGGGAAAGAAACAAGCTATCGCGTCATCTGGCGGCTCTCAAACACCCTCCATGAGCTTGAAAACGTCAAGGCTTCCGCGCTCCTCCCATCCAATGTGCGATTTGCCGGTAAAAAATCCCTGACCTCCGGAACGCTCGCTTTCGACCCATCCTCTCGCGCGGTTACCTGGCTACTGGACAGGGCTCCGGCAGACGCGAAACTCATGGAAGCTCAATTCGATGTCATTCTTATTCCGGGCGAAACCGACCGCGGCAAAATCTCTCTCCTGCTCGGGGAAACCGAAGTCCAAGCAAGGGATGTCTCCCTCGGCACCGATATTGCCACTCGGGGAGGATCTCTCACCACCAACCTTGATGGCGATCCGGTAGCCGAAGGAAAGGGAGTAGTAAAATAGAGAAAATCAATTACCGCACCACAAGCAGTGCGGTATGCGGTAATATGACCCCGCCTTGGCGGGGTTTGTTGTCCCCAAAAAAACTATTTGGAAGGCATCTCCATCTTGCAGGCTTTGCAGGCACACATGGTGAACGCGCGCACTCTATAGGCGCCGATGCCGCTCCCGATGACAACCAAAGCGCCGTGTGGAATATCCAGAGACATACACTATTTCATCAATTTTTTATAGACTTCACAGGCAACCGTGGCGCCGCCCATGGCGCGGTGGGGAGATGTCTCCTCGGGAATCCCAAGGTATTTTGCCACCGCGTTCATCGTAAAATGCTCAAGCCCCTCCTTGCGGAGTTTGGCCCATGCCAGAGTAAATAAATCGATACGATGATAGTCGAGCTCATTTTCAACTCGTGTTCGCCGAAAGGCCTCGCATATAAAAGACCAGTCAAACGTCACATTATGGGCGCAGAAAACGGTGCCTCGTGTTTTCTCTCCAAAAAGCATCATTGCCTCTTTCAAGGAAATCGCCCCTCCCCAGTCCTCTTTAAGATACCCATTTACTTTAAGTGCTTCACTTTGCGCGGTTTCTATATGCTCCGGCCGCACCTTGAGATCAAGACGATCCATCACTTTGAACGTCTCTTGATGTACCACCAAAAGCCCGATCTCGATGATCTCGTGAACCATCGGATCGAGCCCCGTCGTTTCGATATCCGTCATGGCAATCGGCCGGCCGATCATGGACGACATAATATTCTCCCTATCGTATCAGAAGCTCCAAAAAAAATCACCCCTTGGCACGCCCGGCCGCCCATAGAGCATTGCCGATGTCCACTTGATAGAAGAGAGGCATTGGTATAATGTTGAGAGACTCCATTCACCTTATGATAAACAAAGTCGTCATTCCGGCCGCTGGGCGCGGAACCAGAATGCTCGATCTCTCCAAAGACCTGCCCAAGCACTTGATTCCCGTTTTGGACAAGCCATTTCTGTATTATGTTTTATCAAATCTGAAAAAAGCGGGGTTTACGGAGATGATTTTGGTTGTGGGACATCGCGCCGAAAAAATGCGCGCATTCGCCAAGGACGCAGGGGGTGAATTCCGGCTCACGCTCATTGATCAATTCGAGACTATGGGCACGGACAAATACGGCACGGCGCTTCCGATTTCGGCGGTGCGCGAGGCGGTTGGAAAAGAAAATTTTGTCTGCATGTATGGGGACAACCTCTACAGTGTCCGCGATCTGCAGGCCATGCGACAGCTGGACGATGATGCGAATTATTTGAGCCTTCTGTACTCGGACCATCCGGAAAAATACGGCGTGCCGATTTTGGAAGGCGAGCGGATAAAGGAAATCGTCGAGAAGCCGAAAACTTTCATTTCCAATTGGGTTTCGATCGGCTGTTATAAATTCACGCCGGAAATTTTTGAGTACGCGTCGCGCGTGGAAAAATCCGAACGGGGAGAATATGAGCTCACGGACGCCATTTCCGCGCTCGCCGCCTTGGACAAAGTCAAAGCCCGCAAAATGCTCGACTATTGGCTTGATTTCGGCAATCCAGACGACGTAAAAAAAGTCGGCGAATTTTTGCAGTCGCCTGGGCATAAGGATTAGTACAAAATGCGCGGTTGGTCTTTACAAAACCCCCCCCATAGATGCTAAGGTATTATATTCTTTGATGGACTCAAGGAATGTTGAAAATAAGTTCTTTGACAATCCGAAAGGAGGATATTGAAAGTGGGAGCCAACAAAATGAGACCCATTGTAACTGGTCCCCATTGGCAACAAGGGGAGCTCAGTATTTTTTACCGCCATGACAAGGTCGTGGAAGTAAGAGCACCAAGGGTATTGATCAACCAATTGGAAGCTCTGCGATGGCCAAAAGACGACGAGAGAAGTCATCGACGAGCTCAGTGCGAACTGGGACAAAACGTCGGTGTGTATTAAACAAAGTTCGAATGTATTTTGCTGATAATCCTGATTCCGACTAATCGCACGCGCGGAGCGCGTGGTGGCTTGAAACTGCCTCGTACGCTCGTATCGTTCCGCCACCGCCTCGCTTCACTCGGCAACCCCAAAGAAAAATGTTCTCCGCTTTTCTGATTTTGTGCGCGACCGATTTTTTCTTCTAAAAAGGAAGAGAACATTTTTGCGGGACTCTGCCCTCAATGAATCGGGCAGGTGGTTGGGCTTCAATGCGGACTCGGTTTTGCAAAAACTATTTTCTGGGGATTTGGATTTTCGCAAAACCGAGACTAATTTGTTTTTATTATGAATACCAATTCCATTACAGTATCAAACCTAACAAAGAAGTTTTCTTTCTCCGCAAGAAACGCGTCTTCGGGTTGGTTAAAAAATCTATTCTCGCCTGAAACCAAAGAAATTGTGGCGGTCAATGATATTTCTTTTTCGGTCAAACACGGAGAACGCATAGCGTTCATCGGCCCCAACGGGGCGGGAAAATCTACCACGATTAAAATGCTTACTGGTATACTTTTCCCAACTTCGGGCAAAGTAAACATTCTCGGTTTTGATCCAACAAAAGATAGGAAAAAGCTTGCCTACCAAATTGGTACAGTTTTTGGTCAGCGTTCACAACTTCTGCCAAATCTTCCGCTAACAGACTCACTAGAATTTTTTGGTGTGATGTATGATATGTCCGAAAAAGAAATCAAGAAAAGAATTGCCGAACTTGTGGAGCTTTTTGATCTCGGTTCATTCATCACTCAACCAGTCCGTAAACTTTCACTCGGTCAGCGTATGCGGGCAGAAGTTGCAGCTTCTTTAATTCATAAACCCAAAATCATACTTCTCGATGAGCCGACAATCGGACTTGATGTTGTAGCAAAAAAATCGCTTCGTGATTTGTTGCTCAAAATAAACAAAGAAGAAAATACGACAATATTTTTAGGTAATTAGGGCGAAACGTAACCAAAATAGATGCTGATAAATAACTTGAAT
>JBBTTG010000007.1:0-1086 GCA_038064355.1 Patescibacteria group bacterium | reverse complement strand
GATTATCGTAAAGCCGCCGGCGCCATAATGCGAATTTAAAAAAGAGCCGAGTACTCACGATCGAGTCTCGGCTTTTGCGTTGTATGGTATGTGAAATCCGTTAGGATTGGCTATTGGCCATAACGTTTGGATCGGCCGGGTTTTTGCTTGAAGTAGTCATAGCAACATCCGTCGTCGCATTTCCGCTCCGCTCCGCTTTGGATACAGGAAGTTGTGCCTTGAAGATAGGGTTCATGACGAGTGATCCATACACCCCATTCGCCGCAATTTTCCCCAGTGCCACATTTGAAATCATCCGGTAGCCCCTTGCACCACTCGGATATGCCGGTCGGACAAGGGTCGCAGACGTATGTAAAAACATCGCACTGGACATAGACACTGGAGTATTGTGAGCAATCTATCCTGCAGTTGCAGTTGTTTTTTCCTTCTTTGAAGGAATTGCAGTCGAGTTTAATAACGGCGTTATCGGATTGCATGAATGGGCTTAGGGAGAAACAGCGATCGAAGCCACTGTGTCCATCCACTGAGCGCACGACGAGTCCATCGTCACAGAGCGCGGGTTCGGTCGAGGTTTCTAAGAGCGTGTCGAATAATGGGCAATATTGAGGACAAAAGGCAAAACATCCTCCGCAGTCGTAGCCGCCGGCCAGGGCAAGCTTGGCCGCCCACCAAGGGTCATTCTGCGCATCGCTCGTGCCGCCGTCAATCCCAGTCTCCATACCGCTGTCCCCGTTATCCGTCATGGACGAATCGTTCTCTGCATCGGACGAGCCGTTCACGTCTGATGTGCTATTCGAGCCGTCGCAGGCTGCGGGTGTGAAAAAACAGAATATCGCGATCTTGACCGAGAAAGGCAGGAAAGTCAAAGAGCGTTGAAACATGGCATGGCCCTCCTTTGAGCCGTTTGTTTGATTTGCCACGGTTATTTTAAGAGAAAAAAGACGGGTTGTCAATAGCCTGTATCCGTCCACCCCCTTCGCGTCGGAAGTTACTCGCCTCAAAGAAACTGGTGAGTCTTTTGGAACAGAGCAAATATAGGACTTACGCGCTTCCGCCCGGGAGTCCTGTAATTGTGGAACTTCCCAT
>JBBTTG010000006.1:0-6788 GCA_038064355.1 Patescibacteria group bacterium | reverse complement strand
GCAGAAATGCAAAACCCCTTTTTTATTTTGGGATATTCCGGACAAAAAATAAATTGTTTCTTGTTTCAAAACGACACCGTCGCTCACCTTTTCAACACCCTTCTCGGTGATACGTGCTACGACCTCTTTCGTCTCTTTCGTCTCTTTCGTGTCGGGAATGACAACGAGATAGTTTGGCCCGCCGTCCCCCTGAACCGAGATTGTCGGAATACATTTCTTGTTGAACCGAACAAGACCTTTGCATTTCCCGAGTACGAACATGACTGCCTCCTTCTGAAAAGAACGTCCCGCGGTATTGCGGAAACTCGCCTCAAATCTACCGTACTCTTGCCACAAAAATCAACCCCTCAAAATAAGGAGCTGATTCCACTCTATTTTCCTTTCCCTATTTCTCCCCGCCGTAGCACTTGCAGGTTCCACCCGTAAGCTTCACGAGCATCGTGACCCCGAGCAAGACAGGCCAAGCGAGCGCCACATACGCCATCAACATGCAGGCTCAGGCAAAAAAAATGTCTGCAGTCTCATTTTATAATTAATGGTTTTTTGTTTTTACCCTTGAAAGCTTTCAAAATTTGAGCTTCCGAAAGATAAAGATGGGACAATTTCGGATCACAATAATGTCGGCCTGTCTTGATTTTTCCATTCTCCATCTCAAGCACGAGCACTAAAGGAGTGCGGGAGATTTTTTTTGTTTTTGAATCTGGATAACTTTCCACCAATTCCACCATAATCACATCCTTACCCTCGGCAATGTGCCGAACGTGATAACGCCTTCCCTTGATCGGATAGACTTTATCCATTTCTTTCGCTACATCGATTTTTGTATGTGGGAATAAAGTCGTTTTACTTTGGTACATCCATGTCATTGAATAATCCTTGCCCATCTTTTTAAGAGCAGAAAAGATATCTCCGCGCACTTCGTCGCGAAGTATCGCAAGAACAGTGGATATATTTTTTGAGAGATTTTTTTGCATATAGAATCATTATAGAGAAAGAAAAGCCGCTCCGCAACATGTGTGCGGAGCGGTAGCGTGTGAAGGCGAAAAGAAATCTGGCGGCGCGGGCGGCGATGCTCGGGGCTGAGACGAGCGAACCGTACCGGTTGAAACGGTACCAGAGTTCTGTCGAAAGCATGCTTGAGGCCAGGAAGCGACCCATGAAGACGTTCCAATTTGAGTACATTTTCGCAAAATCGGCACGGAAGTTGCCGCGGCTATTCTCCTCGAGAATCATAGCGACTTTGCCGGAAGAGGCCGACAATGCACAAGCCGCGATGACCCGACGCAAGAGTTCCGTCTCATGCTTGATGTCGCGAGCATTCCGCTCAATCATGTTGAGGACGGCGACAAAACCCCCATTCTCCATTTTCTCCTGCACTTCTTGCCATCTTGCTTTGCTATCGATAATTCCTTCATCGGTCAAGGCGTCGCCGAGATCGGTGAGGTTTGTCGTCAAAAGCGTCGGCAAGTCGACATAATTCCGCTGATTCATCTCATGCCGAAGCAGATCGACATGGTTGACCATATCGCTGATATGCGCATGCGAGGAATCGAGTGCGACGAGAATTGGGTCAATTGAGCAGATCTTGCCGCCGAGCTCTGCGAGAATCAGGTCTTCGAGCGCAATGTTGGCCTGCTCAAAGCACATGCGACCGCGGCTAAGAGCGCGTGACATCATGGTAGAGAATGGCAGGTATGTCCTGCATGGTTGATGATTGATTCCGCCCATGAAATTTTCCTCTCTTTCCGTTGATTGTGAAGATGCTGTGAGCGAGGCGAATACCCCACTCCATAAATAAGTGTAGGCTTAAATGAACCTTGCGTCATGTTTTGTTTACGACCCATTTACCGCAAGGAATCGTATCTCAAAAACCTATTTTCCTTTCCCTATTTCTCCCCGCCGTAGCACTTGCAGGTTCCACCCGTAAGCTTCACGAGCATCGCGACCCCGAGCAAGACAGGCCAAGCGAGCGCCACATAGGCCATGGAAACCAACCCGATCGCTTGAAGAAAAAAAGTAACGGCGATAAGGAAGATGGCCGCCGGGGTCGCCTTGTGGTGAAAACAGCCGCAAAAACGACAGTGGTGGCAGGCGCCGCCATGTTGAATAGTGTCCATAAAAAATATTGATACCCGAAAGAATTAACTCTCGACCTTTCTTCACTGCTATTATAGTCCGATTCCGCTATTTGAGCGAGTTGAGTTGCGCCTCGAGTGCCGCAAGCCGCGCCTTTGACTCCTCAAGCTTTTTGCGCTCCCCTTCCACGATCTCTGCGGGCGCGCGCGCGACAAAATCCGCGTTCCCGAGCCGCGATTCAAGCGAGGCCACATGCTGGGATACGCTCGCGATTTCTTTTTCAAGCCGCGCTTTTTCTTTTCCAAGGTCAATCATCCCGCCAAGATCCAGATAGACTTCCACCCCTTGAGCGAGAATCGTTATGGCGCCTTTTGGTTTTCCCCCGAACCCTCCATCTACCACCCTCGCCAGCCGCTTGAACGGCTCCATGTTCTCCAAAAGCAGCGCATCAAACTTCCCGGACCGCACGGTAAGCCGGAGAAGCTCTTTTGGCGGAACGGAAAAACCGGAACGAGCATTTCGAATCGCGACAACAAGACTCTGCAGGATCGAAAAATCCTTCTCGCTTGGCGCGTCCATCATTTTCTTTTCCGGCTTCGGCCACTCGTCCACCATGAGCGCCCCCTTCTCGCCCACGGTCTTCCATATCTCCTCGGTCACAAAGGGCATAAAAGGATGCCACAGGTGAAGAAGGTTTTTCAGGATAGAGAGAAGAAGGGCGTCTTTTCCGCCCTCAACCTTCGCAATCTCCACATACCAATCCGCAAGCTCGCTCCAGGTAAAATCACGGAGCATCTCTCCGGCGCGGGAAAACTGATAAGCTTCAAGCGCCGCGGTATAGTCTTTGGTGAGCGTATTGAGGCGCGACAGAATCCACCGATCCGCAAGCGTGCGTGCTTTGGGATTTTTCGCATCACTCTCCGCGCTTTTCACGTTCAGCAATATATACCGCGAAATGTTCCACAGCTTATTGGTGAAATTCCTAAAACCCGCTATTTTTTCTTCGGAGAGTTTCACGTCGTTGCCCGGCGTGCTCCCGATCACGAGCGAAAGCCGCGTCGCATCCGCGCCGTACTTCTCAATCATATCCACGGGGTTAATGATATTATCGAGCGACTTGCTCATCTTTCTCCCCTGATCATCGCGCACCATGCCATGAAGGTACACCGTGCGGAACGGAATCTGTCCCGTGGCATAGGTGGTCATCAAAATCATACGTGCGACCCAAAAGAAAACAATATCGTATCCGGTTTCAAGGACCGCGGTCGGATGATATATACGATGTGCCCGCCATCCTCCTTCATCCGGCCAACCCAAAGCGGAAAAAGTCCACGCACCAGCAGAGAACCATGTATCGAGCGTGTCTGGATCCTGTACAAAAGGAATTTGACCACCCAAATCGTCATGTTTACAACGTGGACATCTCAACGGATACTTTTCGGAATAAAACACTGAGGATCCAAACCTAGGTTCTTTGCTTGCATCATTAAACCATGCTCCACTGTTGGTTTCTACAAGGCTTGTGGCACCTCCAATGCGAGATGCTAAAACAAACGACCGCCCAATCGCTTTTGATTCGCATTCATGGCAATACCACATCGGAATACGGTGTCCAAACCAAATCTGCCTGGAAATACACCAGTCGTGCAGATTCTCAATCCAGTGAAAATATATCTTTTCAAATCGCTCGGGCACGATGCGCGTTTGTCCGGATTCGACCGCGTACCGCATCAATTCTTTGAGCGTCGTCTGTTGCCCCTTTTTCCATTTTTCAAGTGTGTCCTGACGTAATATGAACGGTTTATTCACGCGCACAAACCACTGTTCCATCGGCAATTGCTCCACAGGCGCGCCTCCGCGTTCGGCCACAGGCAGAGCTTGCGCGATTTCTTCGACCGCTTGCAAGAGCCCTTGCTCTGTCAGCATGTTTTGAACCTTCGAGCGCGTTTCCTCGATTGATAATCCCGCGAATTCCGACCCGCATTCCGGAAGCATCCGCGCGTCCTTGCCGATAACGGGCACGGTCGCAAGACTGTGGCGCTCGGCAATCTCCGCGTCGATCATAGAGTGCGCCGGCGTCACACCCAAAGCGCCCGTTCCGAATTTCGGATCAACCGCCGCGTCGCCAACAATGGTAATGGATAATTTCTTGCCGCAAAAAACCGGCTCAAAAATTTTACCGATATACTTTTGATAACGCTCATCGTCCGGATGCACGGCTACAGCCGTATCGCCGAACTTAGTTTCCAGACGGGTGGTCGAAATAGCAATCGGGAAATTCTTATCATAGGTGAATGTCAAAAGTTTGGCCCTCACATCTTTTGTGAGGACTTCGTCATCCGAAAGTGTGGTTTGGAATTGCGGATCCCAATTGACGATGCGGTATCCGCGCTCGATCAAGCCATCTTCATACATCATTTTGAAAAGCTCGTACACGGCGCGATTGCGCTCGGCGTCAAAGGTGTAGCGTTCGCGCGACCAATCGCACGAAGAACCCATCTTGCGCGTTTGGCTGACCATGGTATTCCTCGACTTCTCGGCAAAATCAATGACTCGCTCCAAAAATTTCTCGCGGCCAAGTTCTTTGCGCGGATCCTTCATCCCCTCTTTAATCAAAATCTGCTCGACTTTGACTTGCGTAGCGATGGCGGCATGATCCGTACCAGGAACCCAAAGCGTCTTTTTTCCTCGCATGCGTTCGAAGCGGATAAGCAGATCCTGCACCGCCATCCCCATAGCATGCCCCATATGAAGCGTGCCGGTACGATTCGGTGGTGGCATCATGATGCAATATGGTTCGCCTTGTTGATTCCGCTCGGGAAGATGGTCGGGATTAAACATACCCGACTCTTCCCACTGCCGATAGATTTCATCTTCTTTCCCTTGCGGGTTGTATTGCGGATCAAGATTCATAGTATGGTTTCGGTTATCTTACCATATCCTTGACGGCTTTCAATCCCGTTGATAGAGTACGTGGATTTCACTCCACTATGGTTTTGACCATCCACGAACAACTCAAAAACTCGATCCAGAACGCCAAGCGCATCCTGGTGGTGACGCGCCCTTTGCCCGAAGGAGCGCCGCCGCTCACCTTTGCGGACGGTCTTGGCGCGGGGCTGGCGCTCTGCCAATTCTTGAAGCGTTGCGGCAAAAACGTTGACTTTGTCGCACCAGGCTACGGCCGCCATTCCCGATTCGCTTTTCTTCCCGAAATCGCCTCGGCGCAAAACGATCTGCAAAATGCGCAAAAATTCGTTATCAAACTCAATGTCGCCGACACGAAAATCTCCGACCTGCGCTATGAGATGAAGGACGGCGAACTGCGCATCCATATCACCCCCAAGTATGGCGAGATCAATCCCGAGAAACTTGCCACGCACGCGGAGGATTTTTCCTATGACCTCATGATCACGCTTGATACTCCCGATCTTGGATCACTCGGCTCGCTGTATGAAAAAAACGTAAAACTCTTTTCGTCAACTCCCGTCATCAATATCGACTCTCGCGCGGAGAATGAACAATATGGCGCCGTGAACGCTGTGGATACCACGGCCTCTTCAACCTGCGAAGTGGTCTTCTCGCACCTCGAGCAGATGGATCGCGCGCTCATTGATGCGCATATCGCCACCTGCCTCCTCACGGGACTCGTGACAAAAACAAAATGTTTCCAAAAAACCCGCTCGCCAAAAACCTTTGAGGCCGCGAGCCGGCTCATTTCACTCGGCGCCCGGCGCGAAGAAGTGATGCAGCAGCTTTACCGCAATAGATCGCTCGCCTCATTCCGTCTGTGGGGCACGGTGCTTGCCAACCTCAATCACGATGAAACAAAAAAATTCACGTGGGTGGCGCTCACCGCGCGCGATTTTCTTTCAACCGGCGGCTCGGAAGACGAACTGCCCGCAGTGGTGGAAGAATTGATCCTCGATACGCCGGAAACAAATACCGTCCTCATCCTGTATGAAAAAACTACCCCTGGAGAACTCTGCGGCTTGCTTTTTTCAACCGCGATCCTCGACACGCAGGCGCTTCTCAATTCCATCGTCTCCTGGGATCGCGTGCGCCAGGATAACCTCATCACGAGTCCGGGCTTTATCCGCTTCTGTATCAAAGAGGATGATATCGCTCGCGCAGAAGACAAGATAGTTGAAATGATCAAAAAGAATCTGTATACTGCCTGACATATCCAATCCATGCGCCCATAGCTCAGTGGTAGAGCGCTTCGTTGACATCGAAGAGGTCTGAAGTTCGATCCTTCATGGGCGCACCAAAAATCCCGACCGTGGTCGGGATTTTTGGTGTTTCTATTGTACCAGTTAGAACCTATTTTCAAAACAAAGTGAGGTAATGATGTCGCACGCGCGAAGCGTGTGGTGGAGCAAAACTAAACCGTACGCTCCACGACGAATTCCGTCAGTTTCTCCTTTGGAGAAACCCGACCTCGCCTGCCACCACCATACCAAATCAAAAAAGAGAAAACCCCCGCCAAACAAAAACGGAATGCGTGGTGGCGAGGCGAGGGCGGAGCGCCGTAGCGTCCACTCCACCCCCAAGTATTCGGACGGTACGGCGAGACATCATGGGGGGATTTTGATTTCCGTCGCGCAGGAGGGTGAGGGGGGGGAATGCGCGGCGGATTTTTGCGTAAAGAAAAAAACTCTGCATAAGTTAAGATACATATTGCACTCCCTGGAAACCCAAGGAGTATGCAAATA
>JBBTTG010000005.1:0-2110 GCA_038064355.1 Patescibacteria group bacterium | reverse complement strand
CCCTCCCCCTTTGAAAAAGGGGGATTGAGGGGGATTTATTGCTAAAACCCACACGGTTCACAGTCGCCTTCTCCCGCGGCGCACGCCTGTCCGTTGCAACAATACGGCCTCGAGGAAGTCGCACTGCACACCCCTGAGCACGCGGGCACTGCTCCCGGCCGGCACACGGCTCCTTTTCCCGGAAAGTAGCAGTTTTGATACAAATCCTTCACTTCCTGATTGGCTGACGTGTCAAAATCCGAAAGCTCCCAAAAACCCCCGTGGGTAATCTCCGACACGGTCCTCTCGGGCTCATGGTCATTGTCGGCATCCACATTTTGCCCCCCCACCGCCCACCAAGTATCCCACGGCTCGCTGGTATCACTCACCTGTCCGGACAACGAAATATTCCTGCTATTGAGAGTCGTCATGGACATGGGCTTACTGAAGGTACTGTCTACCGGCTCGCTGAAATTAACATCTCCCGCCTGCACCTCGGGCACGGTTTTTTCTATGGAAGGCGAGGTCAAATCAATGGAAGCGAGTGTCCAAAAAGACCACTGCTCACTGTCGCCGTCGCCGGTACTGCTGTTCAAATCATAATATGTGCCCGCTCCCGCTCCATCCGGCGTATTATCCTTATCGCCATCCAAAGCGTTTCCAGCCAAATCCTCAATGCCGTCGAGCGAGCCGGCGGAAATAAAATGAGCCGGCGGAGACTTGAGAGTGGCCGAATGCGCCTGCGCGCGGATATTCGCCGAACCCGGCAAACAATAGACGGTCTGTCCGCAGGCGTTGCGTCCGCAGGGATCAGCTGGCGTAAACTCAACCGTTTTATACTGATTGCCTATCTGCCACTCGCCCGCCACAAAAGATTGCCCGGCGGAGGCCGAAGCGCGCAGGATGTCGTAGGTTCCGGCGGCAAGCGTTCCGCCTTGATACTGTCCGCCGCTTCCCGAGGCGAACGGCATCGGATCGGTTACGGTTTTCCCGGAAGCCACCGTCGGCAAAATCGGCTCGCTGAAATTCACTTGAATCAAAACATTGCGCGGCTTGTCCTTGCGATCCACCACCGTGCTGCTATTCGTATCGTCTTTGCCATTATCAAACATAGGGACAACCGAGGTAATCGTTGGCGGAGTCAGATCAAGGAACGTCCCGGTTTCAAACGACCATTCGTAATCCGTAAACCGGCCGGAGAAGGCAGGCGCGCCCGAAAGAAGCTTAATGCCGTTACCGCACTTGCCCGGCGGAGATTTCACTCCGCACAGGTACACCGTATAGGAAACGTTTTCCGAAGCGCTACCAAGAAGTGGCGGTTCCAAAACCCAAGTACGCAAATCCGAAGTGAACGACACCGCTACAGGGCTCGCATATTTTGTCAAATCGGTTTCCCGTGTTGATCCTTCGATATCCGCTGTTTTGATGATCTGGATGGCGTCGTTCTTGAGCGTCAATTCGGATACCGGCTTACGATTGCCGGCAACCTCATCAAAATACTTTGGTGCGCCATCGCTACCGGTAGCCGTGGTATTCGCAAGCGATCGCGGATCCACGGCATCCTTGAAGGTGATAAGAATTTTGGTATTGCGCGGCACATTCGCCTGCCCGCGAGTTGGATAATGATTTTCAATGATGCCGCTCCCCAGCGCCCCGCCCCCAACGCGCACCGGACCCGCCCGCGGCGCGGCCGAAGGCACGGCCTCTCCGCCCAAACCCAAAACACGGAACACAAACTGCACAAGGGCATAGGCCGTTAAAATAATAACCAGCCCCACTGCCGCGTTGATGAGGACTTTTTTGGCTTTAGTTATTTTTTCGTCATTGCCCGCCGAGGTCATCCATAAAAATCCGCCGTAGAGTACCAGGATAACCGCGATAATCCCCAGAAAACCCAAAGCGACATTGATGATATTCTCAACAATGGTACGAATGTCGGTGGACGGCAGAGCCAAGGTAGACGCAAATTCCTCCGGTACGATAGACACGCCCTGCGCCAAGGCAGGCGAGCTCATAACCGACAACCAATAACCGATAACGAGAAAGATGGGGATTGCGAGAAATCTTGGACGTAGCATGGAAACCAAGATAAAGACGTTTTTATCAAAATAGGACTTACGCGCTTCCGCCC
>JBBTTG010000004.1:0-11191 GCA_038064355.1 Patescibacteria group bacterium | reverse complement strand
TGCGCTTGTCGGGCGTTCTGAAAGCTTCCGCATATGCGCGAATCTTCTTCGTGATGCGGTCGTTGTCCTCGAAGAGCCTGCACTTGAGAACGGCGACTTCGGTCGTCACGCCGTTGGTCGGCTTGAAGTCCGGCGAACGGAGCACCTGCTTGGCGTAGTCTTCGATGTGGAAACTGTTGCCCTCCAGACGCTTGATCCAGTCCTCGCCGGTCGTGCCGTCGCTCGTGACCGAGAAGTAGATGACGCCGTCTTCCTCGCGCCACGAGGGGGTCGGTTCTGCGCTCATGATTGTATCTCCTTGGGCTCATTTGCCCGTTTTCGTTTTCCTCTCTCATCCGAGGAGGAACCATGGCCTGTGTGGTCATAGCGAGGAATGGCCTCTGTTTTATTTTTTTGTTAAGCCACTTTTCGCTATGCCACAGAGGTTGTTTCAAGGAACATGCTGACGGTTACTTATACCACATTTTGAGGGTTTTGTCAAGATCAAATCGCCAATTTTTACTGAAAACAAAAATCCCCTTTGAGGAGTGTTTTTCATTTTCCCTCTTTCCTTCTACCTTCCGCTCCCTTCCAAATACCACTGCGCCTCAAGGGCGGCCATGCACCCGGTCCCTGCCGCGGTTACGGCTTGGCGATAGCGGAAGTCGGCGCAGTCTCCGGCGGCAAAAACTCCGGAGATATTGGTTGCCGTTTTGCCGGGCTCCGTAATAATATATCCCCTCACGAGATCAAGTTGTCCTTCAAATATTTTAGTATTCGGCTCATGGCCGATGGCTGAAAAAAGCCCATCACAGTCCAAACGCTTTTCTTCTCCAGTCTTGTTATCATGCAACAAAATTCCCGTCACGCGCCCCTCCTCCACTCCAAAAATATCTTTGACTTCCGTATTCCAAATAAATTCAATCTTGGGATTACCGGTCGCGCGCTCCTGCATGATCTTTGAAGCCCGCAGAGTATCGCTCCGGTGAATGACGTAGACCTTGGAAGCGAAGCGCGTGAGAAAAGTGGATTCTTCCATGGCCGCATCGCCGCCACCCACCACCACCACAGTTTTATTTTTGAAAAAAAATCCGTCGCAGGTGGCGCAGGCCGAGACCCCTTTTCCGTAGAGTTTTTTCTCGCTCTCAAGCCCTAATCGTTTTGCCGAGGCGCCGGTTGAGACAATGACAGATTTTGCCTCGTATTTTTCCTCTCCAGCCCAGACGGCAAGCGGCGCGCTTTTCAAATCCACCTTCGTCACCATTTTTGAAATACTCCGCGTACCAAAACGCGCCGCCTGCTCGCGAAAAATCTGCATCATCTCGGGGCCGAGAATCCCCTTGGCAAAACCCGGGTAATTTTCCACATCGGTGGTGGTCATGAGCTGACCCCCGGGCTGTTCTCCTTCAAAGAGCACCGGCTCGAGATTGGCCCGCGCGGCATAAATCGCCGCCGTATATCCGGCAGGACCCGAACCGATGATAATCAGATTTTCCATACTCTGCCGCTTTACTTCAAAAATTTTTCAATTTTTTTCTTGAGCTCCGCCTTATTCTGCGCACCAATCATCTGCTCCATAGGCTTACCCCCCTTAAAAAGAATCAAAGTTGGTATGGACATAACATTGTATTTTTGAGGCGTCTTCCCTTCTTCGTCGACGTTCATCTTGCCGATCTTTACGCCCTTGCCCGCGTACTCCCCGGCCAACTCTTCAATCACCGGCCCCATCACCTGGCAAGGTCCGCACCACGGCGCCCAAAAATCCACCAAAACGGGCTCTTTGGATTGCAACACTTCTTTTTCAAAATTGCCGTCAGTAAAATTGAGCGCTTTCGACATAAAATTTCTCAAAAAAAATTATTGTGGGGTCAAGGTTTTCTTCTTTTTCTCTTCGGTGAACACCTCCAGTATATCACCCTCGGCGAGCGTCACGCGAGTATTGATCTTCATGCCGAATTCCGAACCCATGGGAATCTCCTTCGCCTCCTGTCTGCCGCTTTGCAATCCCTCGATTTTTCCCTCACCGAGCGGCGCACCCTTGCGCAGGATATTCACTCGCGCGCCGGCAATAATCTTTCCATCCTCAACCAGCCCTCCGGCGATGATATAGCTTTTCTCGCTTCGGAAAATCTGTTTGAGGATAACGCGCCCGAGCGCCACGCGCATCACTTCAACGCCCGTCATGCCCTCAAGCTCGGATTTTACATCATCGAGCAGATCATAAATGATACGGAATGACTTCACGCGCACACCCTTCTCTGCGGCGAGATTGGCGGCAGATTCTGCAACATCCGCGTTGAAAGCATAGATGGTGGCATTCCCGGCCGCGGCCTGGAGGACATCTGCCTCGCCCACCATGCCTACTCCTTTTCCGATAATCTTGGCGGCGGCTTCGGTAAACCGCATCTTCTCAAGGCTCACGGCAATCGCTTCAAGCGATCCCTCCACGTCAGTTTTCAAAACGAGATTAAGCATGGGCAGCTCTTCCGCGCGGTGCTCCGCCTCAATCGGCGCCGCGGAAATCTTGGCGCGGAAAAGATCCGGCCTTGCTTTCTCAAATCCGGCGGCATTCACTTTGCCGCGCACTATATCTCCAACCGAAGGGACAACCTTGAAACCCAAAACCCGCACGGGCATCCCTGGGGAAGCCAAGTCAAGAATCTTGCTGTTCCAATCCCTCATCGCGCGCACGCGCCCCACCAGCATATTTTCAAACACCAAATAGTCATTGCGCTTCAGCGTTCCATTTTGCACAAGGACGGTGGCCACCGCGCCTTCGCCAGGATCCAAATGCGACTCGATTATCGTGCCAAAGGCTTCCCGGTCGGGGTTTGCCACGATCTTTCCTTTTTCCACCTCGGCCAGCGTGAGCAATGTCTCAAGCATCACGTCGATATTGAGGCCTTTTTTTGCCGAAATCGGAACAAAAGGAGTTTTGCCGCCCCACTCCTCGGGAATGACATTCAATTCAGAGAATTTGCTCTTTATGCGTTCGAAATCGGCGCCCTCTTTGTCCACTTTGTTCACGGCTATAAGAAAAGGGACGCCTGCCGCGCGGATGATATGAAGCGCTTCAATCGTCTGCGGCTGAACGCCGTCATCGGCAGCGACCACGAGCACGGCCAAGTCGGCAACGCGCGCGCCGCGCGAACGCATGGTGGTAAAAGCCGCGTGTCCAGGCGTATCCACAAAAGTCAGCACCCTACCTTTATGCATCGCTTGGTAGGCGCCGATATGCTGGGTGATCCCTCCGGCCTCCTGCGAGACGACATTGGCTTTGCGGATCGTATCGAGCAAGGTGGTTTTCCCGTGATCCACGTGTCCCATAATGACAATCACCGGCGGGCGCTCTTTGAGCGACTCCGCGGATTCATTACCAAGCTCCGCCTTGAGCGCGTCGGTAATCGCCTCCATCTTGTCTGTCTCTTGTGTTGTTGTCTCCGGTTCCGGAAGAAAACCCATATCCTCGGCGATGATCGAAGCCGTCGCGTAATCAAGTCGCTCATTGAGCGAAGCGAGTATGCCATTCTTCATGAGTACGCTAATCAGTTTATTGATGGGGACCGACAACGTCGCGGCAAAATCACGCACCGTCAACACCTGTGGAAGTTTTACCAGCCGCTTTACTACCGGACCCGCAGCCTCGATTTTTTCCTCATCAGGCTTCACTCTCAATGCCTCAAACTGCCGCCCTAATTTCGACCAGCCTTGGATGATTTTCCACGCAGTCCGGTCATCTATTTTCACCGCGCGGGACCCAATATCAAAACCGAGCTTCGGCAAACCGATCCGAAGCTCTTCAAGTTGCACATGCAGGCGCCTGGCAAGTTCGCTGATATTCATACTCGGTGGCAGTGTAGCGTAGAAACAAGCGTCTGTCAAAGCATAGGGGTATCGTGACATTTCCATCATCTTCCATTATAATGGGACGGGAATCTTCACAACGGATAGGAGGAATCGCCGATGGAAGCTACTCCTGCAATGGGGGTCTATCTGGAAAAGTTTCTTCGCCGGATCCCGACGCGGGTAACGCCGAACAGCCTTACCTTCGCACGCCTGGCGCTCACGCCACCGCTCCTTGTCATTACATGGATGGGATATGTCGACTGGGCACTGCCGCTCTATCTCATTCTGGCGCTGACCGATGCCATTGACGGCCCGCTGGCGCGACTGCGCGGCGCAACCTCGAAACTCGGCGCGGTCATGGATCAGCTGTCCGATAAACTGCTCCAGATCCCGATGATTCTGGTTTCAGGATATGGAATCATCCCCATCCGCATCCTTTGTCTGCTCGCTACGGTAGAGGCATTCCTCTTGGCTATCAGGCCCATTCAGGCATTGATCCTGCAACAACAAGGCGCGGAATCGCACCCGAAGTCCCACGTCTCCGGAAAAATCAAAATGTGGGCGGAGGGGTTCACGGTGTTCTTTCTTCTCACCTACCGGCAAACCGGAATCGATATCGTATGGTGGCTCTCGCTGTTTGCCGCCATCGTCTCCATCGCCTTTGCCGTAACAAGCCTCGTCGCGCACATTCGCTTCACCTTCTCCGCCGGCTCCTCATAGGAACCGGCCTTTTGTTTTTATCTCCCTCGCCCGATTGTCAAAAACACCCTTCCGTGCTACGATACGGGTGATAATTTACGAGTCCGATTGTATGCAGGGTGATTGTCATTTTTCTTCTTTCTCCCGACAAACACAGAACAACACACTCCCTCTGAGCAAGCGGGCTCTTTTGAGTTTTTCTTTCTATGGCATCTCTTCTTCCACTCGTGTTGGGACTCTTGGCCGGATCGGTGGCCGGCTATTTTATTCGACGCCTCATCGCTCAAAAAGGCTTAAGCGGGGCTGAAGCCAAAGCCGAACGGCTCCTCAAGGACGCTAAAACCAAGGAGCAGGAAATCTTGATCGCGGCTCAGGAAAAATCTCTCAAACTCATTGACGACGCCAAACGCGAGGAGGAATCCAGGCGCCGTGAAATTCAGGAGGAAAAAAAGCGGCTCGAAAGCCGTGAATCTTTGTTTGACAAAAAGCTTCTCGAAATCGAAGAAAAGCAGCAAAAAATCGCCGAGAAGGTGACCCAGGTGGAAAACGTCAAAACGGAAATACAAAAACTGAAAGACCAAGAAATACAAAAACTTGAAACCATCTCCGGACTCAACCGGGAGCGCGCCAAAGAAGAACTCCTGCACCGCGTTGAGGAAGAATCCCAGGATGCGCTCACCTCGCGCCTGCGAAAACTCGAATCCCAAGGCGTTGAGGAGCTTGAGCGCAAGGCAAAAATCATGCTCTCAACCGTTATCCAGCGCATTGCCAGCTCGCACGCGGCTGATGTTACTACGAGCACCGTGGAGCTTCCATCAGATGAGATGAAAGGACGCATCATCGGCAAAGAGGGACGCAATATCAAAGCGTTGGAACGCATCACCGGCACGGATATCATCGTGGATGAAACACCCCAGGCTATCACGGTCTCCGCTTTCTCCCCTATCCGCCGCCAGGTGGCCAAACGCGCCATTGAAAAACTCATACTCGATGGACGCATTCACCCGGGCAGGATCGAGGAAGCGGTGGAGGAGGCAAAAAAAGATCTTGCCGTGGACTTACGAAAAGCCGGCGAAGACGCTCTCTATCAGCTTGGCATCACGGGGCTCGATCCCAAACTCATCCAAGTGCTCGGCCGCTTGAAATACCGCACGAGCTACGGGCAAAACGTTCTCTCTCACTCCATTGAAGTGGCCAATATCGCCACTCTCATCGCGCAGGATTTGGGTGCCGACGTGACGATCTGCAAAAAAGGCGGACTCCTCCATGACATCGGCAAGGCACTCGACCACGACATCAAAGGCACGCACCCTCAAATCGGCTACGACCTCATGAAAAAATTCAGTCTTCCGGAAGAAGTGGCCTACATGTCCATCGCCCACCACGAAGCGGCGCCAAAAACCCTTGAGGGAATCATCGTACTCGTTGCCGACGCTATCTCCGGATCGCGACCGGGCGCGCGCCGCGACAGCATTGAAGAATATATCAAGCGCCTTGAGGATATCGAGCGCATCGCCACCTCTTTCCCTGGCATCGAAAAATCCTACGCCATTCAAGGTGGGCGCGAGGTGCGCGTATTTGTAGTGCCAACCGAAGTGAACGACTTGGCTGCCTATGACTTGGCCAAAAATATCGCGCGCAAGATTGAAGAGGAGATACGATACCCGGGCGAAATCAAGGTCAACGTCATCCGCGAGACCCGCGTGACGGAATACGCGAGATAACTATGAAAATATTATTCATCGGCGACATCGTGGGCAAGATCGGACGGCGAGGGGTAGCCGCCGTTTTGCCGCACTGGCGTAAAAAATACACGCCAGATTTTGTCATCGCCAACAGCGAAAACCTTTCGCATGGCGTTGGCATTACTGCAAAAACCCTCCAGGAAATGATGGACGCGGGGGTAGACGCGTTTACCGGCGGCAACCACAGCTTCAAGGCCGAGGGCATGACCTTGCTTGACGAAAATCGTTTCCCGGTCATTCGTCCAGCCAACTACCCGCCGAGCCTCCCGGGCAAGGGTGAAATGGTTCTTGTGGACAAGAAACATGGTAAGCACAGCATTCTTGTGCTAAATTTGATAGGTCGAGTGTTCTTTAGGGAACAATTTGACGATCCGTTCCGCGCGTTGGACGAAATGCTCGCACGCCACGCGGGTAAACAGTACGCCGCCATTTTCGTCGATTTTCATGCCGACGCCTCTTCGGAAAAAAACGCTTTCGGGGTGTACGCGGATGGCAAAGTCTCGGCGGTGGTGGGGACGCATACCCATATCGGCACGGTGGACACGCGCCTCCTGCCCGGAGGAACGGCTTTTGTGAGCGATGTGGGAGGGGTTATTGCCGTAGACTCTATCTTGGGAGAGAATAAAGAAAACATCGTGCGCTCCTTCCTGCTCCAACAGCCCTTTCAGCACGATCCGCCGGAATCGGGACTCTGCAGAGTCGGAGCCGTACTCATAGAAACCGATCCCGACACGGGCAAGGCCAAAAAAATCCAACGTATTGACGAAGAGACGTACATTGAATAAAATTGCAAAGTACCGTAAAGTACCGTAAAGTACCGTTAAGTAAGCAGGATTCTTAATACGACCATTGAGAGGAGGTGAAGTTATGAACAAAGCAGAACTTATCGCCGTCTTCGCAACCAAAGTGGAAGGTCTTTCAAAAAAGCAAGCTGAAATGATTGTGGACACCTTTATCGAAACGGTGACCCACGAATTAAAGAAAGGTGGAGAGCTCGCGCTCGCGGGCTTTGGCACTTTCTCCGCCAAAAAGCGCGCCGCTCGCATGGGTATCAACCCACAGACCAAGGCGAAAATCCAGATCGCGGCTGTAACCGTCCCGAAATTCAAGGCGGGTAAAACGCTCAAAGACGCGCTCAAATAACTTTATCAATAAAACAAAAACACCCGGGTAAGCGGGTGTTTTTGTTTGTATTCGTCGCCGACGCCAGTCGGGGCAACGAATACAAATCCCGCACTCGTGCGGGATGAGGATGATTGTCTTTTTAAAGAAAAAGGCCGCAAAATGTAGGTGGCGCGCTCTCTCGGGGAAAGGCGCATCCGACACTCTGCGGCTGTGAGACAAAAGGCTGGGGGAGGTTTGGACATCCTTTTCGAGGCGAAGGACTTCGACAGAGTGCGACAGAGGGAGTGAAGGATCCCCTGCGGTACTTTGCTTCAGATTCCTTTTCCCTCATATGCCGTTTGCGCCGGCACAAGCTTGTCGCAATCCATCCCCCAAAATGAGCAAACTGATATTTTCACTTTAGACTTTAGCACACTCTCTTTTTCCCGTCAAGTCTATAGTATTTTCTAGTAGAGGACTTACGCATAGTATTTTGAAATCTCTTCCCTTTTACCCACACTCTAATGCGTAAGGCATGAGGACTTGCCCAAAAAAGGGACTTCCGTCATAATGGAGAACATAAAGTCATAACCTCAAATTATGTTTCACGACAACAAAGAAGTCACTCTTACCTTTACTCTTAATAAGCACTTTGTCATCGGACTGGCTATCGGCCTCGCCCTGGGGATACTTGGAACCCTGGGATATCAGCGCGTGTCCGGAGGCGCGAGCGGCGCACGCACATTTGCTACGGCACCAACTCCCTCCGCTAACACGGGAGCACCCACCCCTTCTGCCCCTTCTGCCCCAGCCAAACTCTCCATTACCGACAGCGACCATATCCGCGGAAATAAAAATGCGCCGGTTGTCATGGTGGAATTCTCGGATCTTGAATGCCCTTTCTGCTCCAGGCACCACCCCACGATGCAGAGCATCATAAATAAGTACGGCGACAAAGTAGCCTGGGTCTATAAACATTACCCCCTCTCTTTCCACCCGCAAGCCATGCCCGCGGCGCTTGCCTCCGAGTGCGCCTCTGAACAGGGAAAATTCTGGGAATTCACCGACGCGGTGTTTGCCGAACAGCCGCGCTTGAGCGAACCAAACTTCATTAAAGAAGTGGCCCAAAAACTCAAGCTCAATATCTCAAAATTTGACAGCTGTGTTTCCTCGCAAAAATATAAAGACAAAATCGCCGCACAGCAGCAGGAAGGCACCTCAAACGGCGTTGATGGCACCCCTGCCACCTTTATCAACGGTCAGCTCGTCTCGGGCGCCGTACCGGAAGCCAATCTCACTCAACTCATTGATGCGGCACTCGCCGGAGCGAAATAGCGGATAAAACTAAAAAATCCCCCGCAGTACTGCGGGGGATTTTTTATGCTATTCAGCCTCTTCGGTTTCCGTATTTGGAGTGGTGGCAGTTTCACAACCGCACCCTTCGCACTTCCCTTCACCACACTGCCCTGTGCATCCCCCCCCGCAACCATGCAGAGAAAGCATATTTTCCATAGGTTTATAATTTAATTTTCCCCACTCTATAACAGAAAACATGTAAAGTCAAGTGTTGCCCCCTTTCCATTCTTCATTTTATATTCTCCATTTCTCTCTGCGGCTTATAAACCTCCGGATCAATGGTCCGCCGGAAGCATGATTTTCCGGCCTCATGCGCCCATGTCTCTTCTCCATAATATTGTCCGACGGGATAAGGAGTCGCCATCTTCGGATACCTGCCTTGCGCATCAGCCGAACTCGGCCGCGCGAACTCCGCGCAAAGCGTAAAAGAAAGCGGCCCCGTCACTTCATAGGTATAGCTTGCCCCGGTAGCCGGATCGACTGGCACCCGAATCCCTTGAATATCATCCCTTAAATCATCAAGTTTTTCCGGCAGACGGGATTTATTTTTCCAGTAATCAATAATCCAGCTTTGGGTACTTTGCAAATCTTGAATACGACGATCATCAAAGCGCAAAAGACGCGCCTCTTTTGGTGAGCCGGCGATAAAGAATCCCGCCACAACCAGTGCCACCACGCTCGTAGACACGGTGCCGATAAAAATAAGGATATTCCGTGGAAAACGCCGAGGGGTATCCTCCGGCACACGATAAAATTTGATTTCCCAAAGATAATAGGCAAAAATCACAGCGGCCACCAGAAAAACCGAGGTGGTCTTCAGGATAAATTTCGCGGTGAGGTCGCCTTCCAGGAAACGATTGAGCAGAGCGACAAGATCCCCCACTATCACCACCGCCGCCACGAAGAGCGTAAAGTAGGTCAACCACTTGCGCACGCGCAGTCCCGCCTTGGCCGGCTCCGCGCGGTATGTTTTTTGCAGAGCGAAACTCGCGGCAAAATAGGCGGGGAAGGTAATAATAACGGCGGCAAGCGCTCCGCGAATGCGGTCATGCACCCCGGGCAAATAAAAATCACCGTCAAAACCCAGCTGGTCGGGAATGAGCGCGTTTACATACTGAAACGCGAGCACGAGTACATTGGCCGCCGCGGCATAGAGCATGACTATGGCAAACAGATGCAGGAAAAAATCTTTTGGTGTAACCTTAGCCGCTCCTGGCGCGAGAGGTTGATTCATAGAAGAAAACGCTAAAGAGTATAGAGTTATCGTATCATTCCTCCCATAAAAAGGAAAACGGGCCGCACAGGGGCGACCCGGAAATCAGCATAATACACAACTAAGAACGGTGGCCGAAGAGCTGGCGGGGGCGACGATAACGATGCTTTACCCCCGGTAAGAGATTGAGCTCAAAACCCATCCGATTGGCCGCCCCCTGAAGCCTTTCGAGTTCGCGCACGCACCCCTTGTCGTGCTTGAGCAGGGCGGTGCCGACCCTTTGTAGGGCGTGCGCGGCTTCCTTGAAATTCGTTCCATTCCCCAAAGCGTAGCTTTCGTCCACCATGGCGTGGTAGAACGGATCGCTATGGTCCACATTTTTGATGTGCGGCCGGACAACTTTGAGACCAGTCTGCTTTGCGCCACGAAGGATTTTCTCCAGCCGCTCCTTGGGCGACAGCGTGAGCGACGCCACGGCACAAGTCGTCGGACGCATCCTTCGGTGTTCTGTGACGGAAGGCACAAATTCTCGACACTCTGGACATCTGGGCATCTTTTATTTTCCTCCTTGAAAGAAACACAAGCGACATTGCCTGTGGAGGATAGGATACGCAAATTTCCGCCGGCTGTCAAGGGGCGAGTCCAAGAGCCAAAGGGTCAAGAGTTATAAAGAAACAAAGGGTCTAAGATTCAGACTTGCCCCCACACCAATCTGGCGTAACCATTGCATTACGAAATGGAGTGAATTATTATTCAGACTTATTGGATTGGTGTGGGGGCTTGCGGAGACGGAACACGAACCTGCTGACCAGACGCCACCCGCTGTCGGGCTTCACCCAACGGCCGCGCAACCACAAACCGCCGCCGCCGCGCTCCAGCTCGAAGACGCCCGGGTCGCCGTCGGAGTCGGAGATTTGCTTCATACCCATATAAAACCATTCACTTAAGGGTTGGTTTCTGTACTTCAAACGATAGTTTGGACCGGTATCGGCAGGACACAATTCCAAACCGAGAATTTGGGCGCGCTCATAAATTTGGTCGGTCGTGGCACTGCTCTTGAATCCAAGATCGGCGACAGTAAGTCGAATAAGCGTGACTTCCTCCGGACTTTTACCCGGCAGAAATTCCCTATTCTTGAGCATCGACTTTGCGTAGTCTGAAATGTTGATGCCGGCCGCTTCCATTTCGGCTATGAGTTGCTCGGCGGACTTGCCTCCGATCTCGACATTTTCTCTGCGAATTTTCTTAT
>JBBTTG010000003.1:25308-37269 GCA_038064355.1 Patescibacteria group bacterium | reverse complement strand
TTCAGGAGGGACAGCCACATTGTATGAATTGGAAAAGTTGCCTCGCGGCTTCGCCGCTCGGCAACCTTTCAATCTTATCCTTGTTGGCTGCGGGACTTGGATTCGAACCAAGGTAACATGCTCCAGAGGCATGTGTCCTACCGCTAGACGATCCCGCAATTTTGACTATCAAAAATCCCTTACCCCACTATCCTCCCGCCGAAGGCCTTGAGCACATCATCAAAGGCGCCGTCTTGGCCGCTTTTTTGCTCTTGGAGGATGGCCTCAATGCGAATCCGACCATTTAACTCCCTTTCCAGAATTTTTTCAAGCAGAGTGCGGTTTTTGATCTCATTGAGTTTATCGCGGTGAAAGACATACCCCACCCCTATCCGAAGCGTCCCATTCTCAACGCCAATGGGCTCCGCCAGTTTCAAGAGGAATGGGAGAGAATTATTTTCCGCCATGACGGCCTGCACAAAGCCGTTCCACTTGGCGCGCACTACCTCGAGCGAGGCGGAAAGCATGGGGAGGGCGACCGCTTCCGGAGCACCTGCCGGTTCATCGGCCTTTGCCTCCACGCTGGCCTCCACCACGGAAGGGCTCTCGGCGGGTTGTAATCCCGAAGTGTTTGGTTTTTGCGCCAGTGGAGGAGTTTCGGTTTTTGGAGCGCGGTTTATTGCCAGTGGCATTTGGGGCGCGGATACGGCGGGTGCTGAATCTCCGCAAATTTCAAGAACGGCAAGCTCGAGCGGGAGTTGTGGGATCGGAGTCGTCTTGAGTTCCTGGCCGGCGCGGATGAAGACGCCGATGGCGAGGACGAGTTTATCAAAAGGAACGTTCCTGGCCATTTCCCCGAGCCGAGTTTCATATTCCTTGCCAAGACTGAAATCCAAAACACCCTTTCCGCTCGCCTGTGATTTCAAAAGAATCACCTTCCGAAAAAGCTCCACGGCATCCCGTGTAAAATATTCGAGGTCGAATCCGTCATAGGCATGAGCGTTGACGAGCTCAATCCCCGCCTTCGCGTCAGCCCGAAAAAGAGTTTCAAGAAAATCAATCGCCGCGCCAAACGATGATTTAGGCAAAACAAGCGTAGCCTGCTCCTCGGTGATTTCTTCTCCGCCGAGGGTGAGCACTTGTTCCAAAAGGCTCTCGGCATCCCGAAAACTGCCATCCGCGAGCCGCGCGATCTGCAGGAGCACGGCCTCTTCCACTTTCCGTTTTTCTTCGCCAGTGATAAATTTCAAGCGTTCGGTTATCTCCGCGGACGAAAGCCGTCTAAAATCAAACCGCTGGCAACGGGAAAGGATCGTGGCGGGCACTTTATGAAACTCGGTTGTGGCAAAAATAAACATCACGTGCGCCGGCGGCTCTTCAAGAATCTTGAGCAGGGCATTCCACGCCGCGTCCGAGAGCATGTGCGCTTCATCGATAATGAACGCCTTTACCTTGAGCCGCGAGGGAGAAAAACGCGCGGTCTCAATAATCACTTCTCGAACGGTGTCGACCCCGGTATGCGAAGCGGCGTCAATCTCAATAATATCAAGTGACTTCCCGGCGGAAATCTCACGGCAGGCATCGCAGACATTGCAGGGTTCGCCGTCATTTTTTTTCCGTCCGGTGCAATTGACCGCCTTGGCGAGAACCCTTGCGGTTGAAGTCTTGCCAACGCCGCGCGGTCCGGAAAAAACAAAAGATTGGGCGCATTGATCATGCGCTACTTCGTTTCGAAGGGTTTCGGTGATATGCGGCTGGCAGGCAACATCCCGAAACGTTTGCGGCCGATAGGTGCGATAGAGAGCTGGCATGGAGGGTAGGGATTAGCGTGTAGGGGGTAGCGGGTAGGGAGTAGGGAGTAGAAACTGGGGATATCGGATTATCTTAAGCTAAAAAAGATTCCTGCGCAACTTCGACGGTTTTACGGTAGACATACACCGGCGGGGAATATTTTCCAAGCTGATGCACGGCTTCTGGCTTCCAGTTTGGAAACCGAAACGCACGCGAAACAATGCGTGCCCCGGGCTTCAGCTCGCGCAAGGCCTTATCCTCGAGTTTTGCCATCGCGTTCGGAAAAAGATAAGTATAGACAACATCCGCCGCGCGCAAATCCGCGTCAAAAATATTTTGCCGCCGCATAAACGCCTTCCCGGAGAGCCGCTGAAGCCAGATCATAAAACGCGACCACAGAACCAAAATCCGCACCCGTTCAAATCCATAGGCCGTGGCGCCCGCGTTTGCCGCCGCGCGGACAAAACGCCCGTCGCCGGCGCCCAAGTCGAAGAACACTTCGCCCGGCGCAATGGCGGCAACCCGCATAATCCTCCGCATGGAAGATCGTCCGGTTGGAACAAAAGGCGCGTCGCCAAAGGTAGATCCGAGCATGGCCGCTGCCAAGAGCATAAGGCCAAAAACAACAACCATGTCCACGAGGAGTATTATCATGTGGTATTCCTAAAGCGTCCGCTCCACAATCGGCTCGGCAGCGCGCGCCGGAGCGCCCAGCTGGGAACGTTCCATAATCTCCTCCTGAACAATGGCGCGATCGCGGCCGTACTTAAGTCGCGAAAGCTGCTTAATAGCCTCGGCTTTTTGCCGATCCCCTTTTTGAAGCGGAATAGAATTCATGCTGAATGGCCTGACGGCCGTGTTGTCCACGAGCAGTTTGATATAGGCGGTGAATTTTTCGGTGTTCACGAGATCATACGCGTTGAACACGGGCGCGAATTCTTTGGCGAGCACTTCGGCATCCTCCACCCCGATGCGGAAAGCCACCATGGTTCCGGCATTGCCCAAAACCGCGTCGCGGATTTTTGTTTCATTGTTCTGCACCAGCTGTCCCATGTATTGATGCGCGATGATGAGATTCAAACGGTACTTACGCGCTTCGGAAAGTATGGTCGCGATGGAATCGGTGATGAAATTCTGAAACTCGTCGATGTAGAGATAAAAATCATGACGCTCGGCCTCCGGAAGATCGGCGCGCGTCATGGCGGCCATCTGAAGCTTTGAAACGATAATAAGCCCAAGAAGATTGGAATTCACTTCCCCTGTTTTCCCTTTGGCGAGGTTGACCAAAAGAATTTTTTTCTTATCCATCACCTCGCGCAGATCAAAACCCGAATGCACCTGTCCGATGATATTGCGCATCATCTCATTTTCCACAAAACGGCCCACCTTGGAAATGAGATACCCCAACATTTCGGATTTATGAAAATCGGAAGTCTTGGCCATTTCTTTTTCCCAAAACGCCCGCACAACAGGATCTTTCAGCTTGTCCACCCATTTTTTTTGGAATTCGGCATCCGAAAACATGCGCGGAATCTCGGCAATGGTTCCCGCGGCCTCGGGGTCGGCCATGAGAGTAAGCATGACATTGCGCATATTGTGTTCAAACAGGGGGCCAATCATCTCGGGGGGAAACAGCTTATAAAAAATCGAGATCATCTCCTGCACCGCAAAATCTTTTTGTTCCCCGCGTTTGACTTCAAGCATGTTGAGCCCCACCGGACGGTCGAGATCGGAAGGGTCAAAATAAATCACGTCATCAATGCGCTCCTTGGGTATTGCTTCAAGGATAACCTCGATCAGGTCGCCATGGGGGTCAATGACCGCCACCCCATGGCCGTTTTCAATATCCTGCCGCGCCATATTCGCCAAAAGCACCGATTTTCCGCTACCGGATTTTCCGACGATATACACGTGTCGGCGCCTGTCCGCCTGCTTGATGCGCACAAGGGCTTCCACGCCGCGATAGAGCGTTTTGCCCAGTATAAGGCCTTCTTCTGGCATATTGACCGGCGGCGGGGCCGTCCGCGCCGTAAGCCACTGGATATTCGGGGTTTCGGTGGTGGGAAGCGGAAAATGATAGAAAGACGCCATTTCGGAGGCCGCGTAGATCCCGCCCCAGCGCTCCTTAAACGAACGGTAAATAAAATCTCGAATCATCCACCGTCGGAATGACGGAAATGCTTTATCGAGAACATTCCCAAGTTCGTAGATATTATATTGATTGTACGCGTTCATGATATCGCGCACATAACTCTCGGCGCGTTCAGCCGTATCCGAGCAGGCCAAAATTCGGATATTGACATCGAGCCCCGCCTGTTCGGCCTTGTCCTGAATGGATTTCTGCGCCTCCTGTTCACCCGAAGAAAGCGTACGCGCGGGCTGATCTTTTTTCGACTTTGATTCAGTCTTAAAAAACGCAGCAATGCCCGACCAGAACGAGACCCCCCCAATCGCTTCGCGAGCGGATTTTCCTTTTTGCATCTCTACCGCGACCCGTGAACCTTTTTTGCGCCACGATCCCTTGGCGGAACGGCAAACATACTGCACCGCCGCTCCGTCGCCCGCCGCCACTTTTGCCAGCGAATTCGTCAGTGTCTCAAGGGGATCCACTTCCAGTTTGCGAAAAGTTTTGATGGGGAAAAGATAATGACGCCGCTGAACAATATAACCGCCGCGAATTACGCCCTTGGGTTTGAAAATATTGTAATCCTCCACTTCAGCAATTTGAGCGTTTGGATAGAGACCGTGAATTTGATCCTCGATAAAATTCCTGTCCTTTTCCGGCGCCGCGATATAAAAAGATACAATGCCTTTATGCGCGACAATTTCAAAGGAAAACTCATCGGAGCGTCCCAAAAACCAGGACTGAAAACCCCGTTCTGCATGCAGTCCGCCGACGGCCGAAAAAAGCGTCTGCGCGACGGCAATCTGCTCTTGAACCTCTTGGAGTGTTTTTTTGCGTTCGGACTCCCCTTTCTTCTCCGCGGCTTCCTTGGGCACCGTCACCAAAAGAATTTTTTTTTGAAAACCCGATCGCATACGATGATGCCGGCGCGCGAAAAACCTCAACACAAGAACCCCCGCCATGAGCAGCGCGTAGAAACCGACAACATAAAAAACGGCAAACAACACCGGGTCTATGGTGGGAATATCAAATGCCACAAACTGCTCATCCGTGATCGCCTCAAATTGGAAAAACATACAAAAATTATTACCGCACAGAAACTACCCCTTTCCTTTGCCATCTTTTTCCCGCTCCGCAAGCGCCATGAGTCGGTCGGTTTTGATTTTCGCTTCCTGCTCCAGAAAAAACCGATTGATTCCCGGAATCATCATAAGCCATGCGCGAATGAGTTTAAATATCTTTTTAGCGTTCGCCTTGGCTCGCGCCATCATGCCAAAAACTTCACCCGCCACTTCATCGCCGCGCGTATTGAATTTTTCCTGCCGATCCTTCGGCAACGCCTGAAAAAGCTCTTCAATATCTTCGGCCAATATCCGCTCCACCTCGGTTTGAACCGGGTCTTTTTTCGCTTGCGGGATCACGCGAGGCGCGGGAACGGAGCCGATTGACTTTTGAAGAATATCGGGCTTCGCCGATTCAAAAGTTTGCGCGGATGAACGCTCTTTTCCCCTCTCCACCCCCGCTTCAAGCGGCGGCGCGGACTCGGGCACTTTGGGAGCAGAAGATTCCGCGGTGGGTTCACCGCCCAAACGCTCTTTCTTCAATGGAACAGTCATAAAGTGAATATGCGTTCATTATAGCATAATCAAAGATAAGACGACAAAATGGAAAATTATCACTTCCGAGGGACATGACCGTGCCGACCGTCATCTCTCGAGAGTTGACAGATACCGCAATCCTATCCTACAGTGCCATTGGCTCTGTTCAAAAACTCAACAATTCAAAAACTTGGAGGAGTGCGCAATGACTGACACGGCCTACAATCGTAACGGTGGATTGACGCTCGTGGCCCTGCCGGGTTTTTTAAAGCTTGCCAAAACGATCAAACCGCTGATCGAAGAACTGGGCGAAAGTGAAAAAAGACCGACGCCGGTGGATATCGTAGAACCGGAATTCGGTTTGCGCGCGAGCGGCGAACCGTATATCCGTCTCGGGAAAGACCACGTTGGCGGCCACGACTGCGTAGTACTCACCAGCGGCCCCGGCACCTATGAGATGTTGGGACAGGTCGACTTTGCGCTGGGCTATCTCGCGGGCCGGCACGCCAGACGCATCGCGCTGATCACGGGCTATATGCCGCTCTCACGTTCGGACAAAGACGAGGGCAAAAAGGAACTCGCCCTCGCCCCACGCGTCGTACGTCGGTTCTTTGAAGCCGCCGGGGGGCAGATGGAACGCATCATCGCCGCGGACTTGCATGTGCCGCAAATCGTGATGGCCGGCCCAACCATGGGTTCGCTCACGGAAATTCATCTTGGGCGACGCCTGCTCCAAAAAGCGCTCGCGGATGCCGCCAATGAATATCCGAATCTTCAGATATGCCTCCTGCTCCCCGATGACGGCGCCTACAAAAAATTCAAGGGGGATATCGAGTATCTGGAAAAAGAAACAGGCAGACATCTCCCCGTGGTGGTTGGGCAAAAACGCCGTGAGTCAAGCCGAGACTCAAAACTCCAAGGACTCTTCGGCGACACGAAAGACCTTCGAGACGCGCTCGTCCTCGCGGCTGACGATGAAATCGCCACCGGTGGCACCTTGATTCAAACGGCCAGGGCCGTCACAACCGACTACGGAGCGAAACTCTTCTGGAGCGCCGCCATCCATGGGGTGCTCTGCGGGAATGCCGCTTCCGTTTTGAGTGGCGACTCTCCAATTGATCGCATCTACATAACCGATACCATTCCGCCGCACCATCGACCGCAACTCGCTCCTCTCCTGGCATGTTGCCGCCTGCGCGTGGTGTCATGGGCGCCCGAACTCGCGCAAATCAGCTACTGCCATCACTGGGATCGTTCCATTCGAGAACAACGCTGATCAGCATCACCTCTCTCGCCCCGGCCATGGTCGGGGCGCTTTTTTATTAAAAAAACCGCGATGCTCATGGGCAACATCGCGGCCTAGTGTAAAAAAGAACTTACTGATGGCTATCCGATTTTTCTGCGACCCCTGCCAAACAGGAGGAACAGCGCAGGAAACAGGATGGCGAAGTCAAAAGCGGGATTCGCTTTCGTTGAACAATCGCATCCGCCGATTTTCTCCGACATGGGAGATATGCCGTCAATGGACGCGTCAGACGATCCGTCACCATCGGTATCCGAGGGTGAGGGTTTTTTCCGATCGTCTTTCTTAACTCCACCTGCCGGATTGGTATCGGCGGTTTTTGGGACGCTCGCGTCGGATGTGATTCCGGCGTCAATGCGAGAAATACTCCCCGCGTCAATTCCCGCGTCGCCGCTGTCAACGACTCCGGCATCTTCTTCTTGCACTTGACCGGCATCAAAACCGCTGTCTTGCGCGACACTCGCGTCGGATGTGATTCCGGCATCTTCGCTCGCGCCGGCATCATTGCCAACTGCGGCGTCTTCCGGGAAACCAGCATCTTCCTCTCGACCGGCATCAACGCCACTGTCTTCCGTGCCGCCGTCTGCCTTGGCTTGACAATCGTCGTCAAGATCATCGGCGGCGCCGTCGCAGTCGTTGTCCAGTCCGTCGTCGCAAATCTCGTCTTCCGGAATGCCGGGTATGCCATCGCACAAAAGGCCGAAGCCGTCGGAAGCGCAAACTCCCGTGCCGAGGGCGGCGCATGCGCCAATGCCAAAGATGCAATTTTTTCCAAGACCGACGAAAACCTCGTCGGCGAGGCCGTCGCAATCGTTGTCGAGCCCGTCGCACAGTTCCGGCGACGAACCGACAATTTCTTGGCACGGTCCCCAGCTCTTACCGCCATCTACGCAAATCTGCGTGCCGGAAATGCATTCGCCGACATTACTGCCGCACGAATTTGTTTCGCCCATGACGCAGACGCAGGTCTCATCCATGAGTCCGTCGCAGTCGTTGTCAACCAAATCGCCGCAGATATCCGCTTGCGGACTGTTCGGCACGGCATCGCATTCAACGCCGTAACCATCATCCTTGCAGATATACTGCCCGTCACGCCCACAGGCTCCGACACCGGCTGTGCAAGCATCGCCAAGAGGAAAATCCTCGTCGGTCAGACCGTTGCAGTCGTCGTCGAGACCGTTGCACAGCTCGTTAAAAGCCATGCCCGGCACGGCATTGCATTCGGTTCCAAAACCATCGGCTTTGCAAACCCTCACACCGTTCGCGGCGCAAACTCCTGTCCCGTCCGCGCAGGGTGCTCCCAAATCCGTGAAGTTCTCGTCAATACTGCCGTCGCAGTCGTTGTCAAAACCATCACAGAGTTCGCCTGTCGGAATGCCCGGCGCGCAATCGCACTTTTTCGCGGACATCCCGTCGCAAGCATAGATGCCGTTGCACTTGCAAACGCCGGTACCGTTTACGCAAGATTGCCCGATGAGAAAATTCTCGTCCGTATCGCCGTCGCAGTTGTTGTCGAGGCCATCACAAATTTCGTTGGACGGCACAATCTCGATGGCGTCGCAGATCGCGCCCCAGCCGGAAATCGTATCGCAAACAAACGCACCGCTTCCGACACATTCGCCGACACCAATGGCGCAGGCAATGGACAGCTCCGGAAAATTTTCGTCCGGCACACCGTCACAATCGTTGTCGAAGCCGTCACACAGTTCCGGGACAGAAAGCGTCGCGCCTTCGCATTCACTCCATCTGACGCTCACTGTTTCGCAGGTCTGGATGCCGGAGATACATTCACCGTCGTCACTGCCGCAAACGCGCGTAGCGCCCGGAGTCGAACATCCGCAACCTTCATCGGTTATACCGTCGCAGTCGTTGTCCTTGTCGTCGCAGAGTTCGACCGTAAAGCCGATATAGAGGACGCATGATCCCCACTTGTTACTCCCATCAAGGCACACTTGCGTACCAGCGGAACATTCGCCGACATCACTGCGACAAGGTCTTTGTACGCCTGCTTGGCAATCGCAGTTTTCATCCGCGGAACCGTTGCAGTCGTTGTCGAGGCCGTCGCCGCATGTCTCTGTCTGCGAGCTCGCCGCCACCGCGTTGCATTTGACGCCGGAGCCATCTGCCTTGCAGATATACACACCCAAAACTTGGCATTCGCCGACGCCGGAGGCGCAATCGCCGCCCAGGGCAAAATCTTCATCAATTTTGCCGTCGCAGTCGTTATCCGCTCCGTCACACAGCTCTGCCGTGGAACTCCCGGATGTAACACTGCATTCGGTTCCGCTTCCGTCAGGCTTGCACACATATTGTCCATCGCGCCGGCAAGCTCCGATCCCGACGCCGCATGACAGGCCGAGGTCAGAAAAATTCTCATCCGGCGTGCCATCGCAGTTGTTGTCTTTCCCGTCGCAAATCTCGGACTCGGGGGCTCCGGGAACGACACTGCATTCCACTCCCGACCCGTCGCCCTTGCAGACCATTGTCCCCTGCCGCTTGCATTCTCCGACACCGGCATAGCAAATGCCTCCGATGCTCGGAAAATCTTCATCCGTAACGCCGTCGCAGTCGTCATCCAAACCATTGCAGACCTCGGCGGGCGCGGGAATTCCGGGCGCGCAGTCACAGATGATCTGCGCACCGTCGCCGGAGCAAATGTAGGTGGAATCGCATCGGCAAATTCCCTGACCCAGAGAACAAGCCAACCCTTTGTTGGGATAGCCGTCGTCCGGCGCGCCGTCGCAGTCGTTGTCAAGAGAATCGCAAAGTTCCGACGACGGAGGAATCACTCCCGCGCAAGACCCCCATGTGCCCTGCGCCGAGCACGTTCTGTCTCCGGCGTAGCAAACTCCTTCGTCATTGCCGTTGCAATGCTCAACGGTTGTCGGGTTGCACTCGTAGTTGTTGAAGTTCCACACTTGGGTGGAATTCCTCACCGAACCGGCGCAGTCCACCGCCTTCACATACCATGGATGACCGGTACCGTAAGCAACCGGAGTCTGCACCTGGTAGTTGGTAACGTTTGGAGCGATGTTGCATGTATCTCTACATACGCCGTCTATGTACAGTTCATAACGGCAGAGGCCGGAACCTGCATCGCCCGAAGCGTTCCATGAAAAAACAGGGTTGCTTGAATAAACAGTCGTTCCGTTTAGCGGAGCGGTCAAGTCAAAGGCGTAAGGAATATTCCATTCGCCCACCACGGTTCTTTGCGGTGACAATCGCTCGTGTCCGACGTTATCCACTGCCACCACGTGCCAAGTGTGCGTACCTTCGTTGATAAAAAGGTATTCGCAATTAGTAGAAGGAGCAATGTTGTCGGTCAGCAAGTTTCCGTCCTCGTACAGTTTGTACTTGGCTAAGCCGCTCACCGCGTCCGTAGTGGAAAGCCAGCACACCTGCGGGGTCATGATGCTTGAGTACGAGCCGTCAGCCGGTGAGCTCAAAAAGAACGCGACCGGAGGGGTCGTGTCGATCGTGAAGCTCCGCGTGCTGGTTGACTGTTCGTTCCCCAAAACATCGTAGGCCTTGACCAGCCAAGAGTGGCTTCCGTCGCCCAAAGCGTTTGCTCCGGGTACGGTGTAGGTGGTGCTGGTCGCGGGAAGGGAGACATCAATGCCGCCGGTTCCTCCGCCTTGCAAAAAAATGCTGACGGTCCACTCGTCAATGTAGCCCGCATCCCCGCCCGCCCAGTCCTCTGCCCGCAGTTTCCATGTTCCGGATGCCGCTTGTCCGGCAAAGGCCGTGATATTGGAGACTGTTTCCGAGTAATTTCCCGATGATCCACCTCCCTCCTGATTGAACAGCGCATACTCCGTGCCGGAGGGCGAGACGAGGATAATTCTCACATCGCCCCAGTATCCATGATTGAACTTGTAGTAGGCGCTCACGTGATCCACTGTACCGGCGCCGGTGATGGCGATCGGACTTTCCACCCATGTTCCCGAGTTCGGGCCGAAGGAATAGTTGGTGTAATTGGATCCTGACTTGTCGCCCGTACCCGCAGGATCAACAATGAGCCGATAATGATCCAACCCGCTGCCGGAGTCGCCGGAGGCATTCCATGAGAGTGTCGGCGTGTTGTCAGTCGTAGTGGTGCCGTCTGTAGGCGCCAAAAGCGTGAACGCCGCCGGAGCCGTGCTGTCCATATTCAGCGTGAATGTGTTCGTGCTCTGTATCGTGTTGCCCACGTTGTCGTAGGCCACGACATACCATTGATGCGCTCCGCTCGCGAGCGTTCCCGGGTAGACATAGGATGTGGAAGTCAGATAGCCGCCTTGTTGGGCGGCGTCAATAAACAGACGGTAGTAGGCCAACCCGCTGTCCACGTCCGTGGCGGCTTGCCATTGAAAGGTAACGCCGCTTCCGTTGCTCCAGTTTCCATCAGCTGGAGACTGCAAGTTGAACGCGATTGGCGCCGCCGAATCCACGCGCGCGGTCCATATCTGGCTGGATCGCGTGCAATTACTCGCCGCGTCGCACGCGCATACAAACCAGGAATGGTTTCCGGAAGCGAGGGAGGGATCTGTCCATGTCGTTCCGTCCCATTCCCATGTGTCGTTGATGTTGAGGTTGGAGAAGTTGATATAGTAAGAACCACCAAAAAGGACTACCTTGCCTTGAGCGCTGTCATAGGCCATGGAGTGACCAGAACGCGCCGAGAGTGTGGTGGCTGGCGAGCGTTGTGTCCAATTTGTGCCGTCCCATTCCCATGTGTCGTTGAGGTTGCTACCGTTATCGCCCCCGAAGAGGACTACCTTGCCTCTGACGCTGTCATAGGTCATGGCGTGATAATAGCGTACAGAGGGCTTGGTCGCTGGTGTGTATAGTGTCCAATTGCTTCCGTCCCATTCCCATGTGTCATTGAGGAGGTAACTACCACCATAACCCCCAAAGAGGACTACCTTGCCTCTGACGCTGTCATAAGCCATGGAGTGACCAAAACGCGTCCAGGGTTTGGTCACCGGTGTTCGCAGTGTCCATGTCGTTCCGTCCCATTCCCATGTGTCGTCGCGATAGAAGTGGTTGATGCCGTTATAGTAAGAGCCCCCAAAGAGGACTACCTTGCCTCTGACGCTGTCATAAGCCATGGAGTGACCAGAACGCGCCGAGGGTTTGGTCACCGGTGTTCGCAGTGTCCATGTCGTTCCGTCCCATTCCCATGT
>JBBTTG010000003.1:24149-25208 GCA_038064355.1 Patescibacteria group bacterium | reverse complement strand
CCCCCAAAGAGGACTACCTTACCGCGGGTGCTGTCATAAGCCATGGCGTGAAAAGAGCGCGCCGAGGGATTAGTGGCAGGGGTTCGTTGGATCCAACCAAGATGTTCGCCCCAAGAGTACGCGCTCGCGGACGGGCTGATGTCGTCAACCCTCGGCGCGCCGGAGCAGTTACTGCCAGCCGGATCAACGTAAAGTTTGTACTTGGCGATGCCCACATTGTCCGCGGCGGTGTCCCAGTCAAAATACGGAGTCGCGTTTGTCCAAACGCCGTTTGCCGGCGCGACAAGGTTAAACGGATTGGGCGGAGTGGTGTCTTGCGCGTTTGCCGCGAAAGCCCACATCCATACGCCCAGCACAATCGCAACCAACGATACTGATCGGTTCATCATTTTCTCCTCGCCTGTGTTGTGTGACGGGGTCGTGTACCCCGCCGCGTTGTGAAATCGTCCACCAGCCCGTTTAGTCTGACCAAACAAACCGGTGGTGTGAAATCTTGCTTTCTGAACTGTTTTCATCTCACATTCTCTCTGTGTTGTTTGTTCAATTGTCAAAGAAATGAGTCAACTGGATACTATCGCAAAAAGCCGACAATGTCAATCAACAGGGCGGATGCGAGCTGTTTAGTAACCCGACCGCTAACTCATTGAGCGGTCGGGTTACTAAACAGCTGCGTCGCCAATAAAAAACCCCGACATTGCGGTCGGGGGTGTGGGAAAAAGAGCGGGACGTTCGTCCGATTGATTCGGAGATCTCGGCAATCAATTCCCGATATTCACCGAGAATTCAAAGGGCGTACCGATGCTTGCGCCGCCTATGGCGGTAAAGAGCGTTCCGGTGATGAGATAGCGATCCGGTATGGTAAGCGGCTGGTCAAACGCGCCCGAACCGTTGACGATAATCCTGCCTACGCGCATACCCACGCCGGTGGAAATGAAACGATCAATGAGCTTTTGGGCATCGTAGGCCTCGCTCATGGTGCCTCCGGATTGATCGGAGATGCCCTGCAGAATACTGAAGTCAAGTCCGCTGCCAAGGGGAATGACATAGACGGGTACGGAA
>JBBTTG010000003.1:4412-24049 GCA_038064355.1 Patescibacteria group bacterium | reverse complement strand
TACTAAACCGAGTCCGTCAAGGATGCTGTCATAGAGCGGCGTATTGCCGTTTTCTTGCACTTGGTCAATGGCGTTCTTGAGCAAGTTTTTGTCTCCGGTGATATCCTGTAAAAGTCTGCTTGCCGTAAGTCCCGATGACGGACCGACTCCAAAATCCAGGATCACGGCTCGATCATCGCCGCCGATGGCGTCCACAAACCGCTTGCCCGCCTCCACCCGCTGTCTTTGCGGATCATTGGAGCTCATGCTGCCGGAAGAATCAAAGAGCATAAGCAGGGTGGAACCCTTGCCCGGGGAAGATGTTTCCTTGATTTCAATGGAATCAACGGCTGCTTGGCCGGTTGTAACGGTTTGGGCGGGTGAATCGTAGGAAGCGACGGCAACCGAAGAGAAGCTGAAGTTTTTCACTGTTACGTTGTTGGCAATCAGGTTGCCCTCCGGATCCAGCGGTGAGACATGCAATGCGAATACTCCGCCGGTATAGGAGAATGTTCCGGGGATGATGCCGCTGATGGGGGCATCGGTTACAGGGGGCTGATCCGGACACGCGTTTTTTTCATCCGTTTCACCGTCGCAGTCGTTGTCTGCGGCGTCGCCGCAGATTTCGGCGATGGGGTTGCCGACGTCCACCGAGCACACCGTTGCTTTCTTGTCTGCCGTACAGACCATTTGGCCGGTGTTCTGACACGAGCCTTTGCCTACCGTGCAGGGTTTGCCGAGAGCGGCGGCCAGAAGCAGGGGCTCTTTGTATGTCTCGTCGGTCTCTCCGTCGCAGTTATTGTCGAGGCCGTCGCAGATTTCTGAATTGGGACGGACATTGCCGGAGCATGCGCTCCATCCGGTTGACCCGCAGGTCTTTGTACCGAACGTGCATACGCCTTCATCCGTTCCACAGGCTTCTTGGGCTCCAAGCGGCGTGCAAGGACAGTTTTCATCAGTTTCGTCGTCGCAGTTATTGTCGAGGCCGTCGCAGATTTCCACGACTGGCTTGCCGGCATCCACGGAACATGCCGTCGCTTTGCCGTCTGCTGTACAGACCATCTCTCCATTGCGAGCACATGCGCCCCTGCCTACCGTGCAGGAATTGCCGAGAGCGGCGGCTGTAGCTTTGATGAGAGGGGGCTTGAAGGGTTCGTCAACCTTGTCATCGCAGTCGTTATCTATGGTATCGCAGACTTCTTTGGCTGTGGGATTGATGGACGCGTCTTTGTCGTTGCAGTCGCCCTGGGATGCGAGAAAGCCGTCGTTATCGGCATCCACGTCTTGAGGAGGTTCGTAGGGCGTGGGCGGGCACGTTGCCCAGAGGGGGTTGGCGCCGCACTGTGGATATTTGGCGTTCGCGCCATATGGATCCACCGCCGTTCCGGACGTATCGCGCACCTCGAAGTGAAGGTGCGAGCCGGTTGAAAAACCTGAATGATCGGCAGTGGCGATCTGTTCGCCCGCCGAAATCTCTTGCCCTGCCTTTACTTTGAGTGATCCACGCAGTAAATGTCCGTAGATCGTTAAGTAACGGTTGTCGTGCAGGATGCGAACATGATTACCGAAGCCGCACTTTTTGCACATCCCGGACGGATACTGATCAACGACCATTTTCACCGTGCCGACGGCGGAAGTGAACACCGTCGTCGCATTGTCGGTAGTATCGTAGTCAGTTCCGCGATGGCACTGCGGAACGATATAATCCGGATCGCAAAAATGCGCGGTGATAACCGGCGCCTTTTCGTTGATCGGGAGCGAAAGAAAACCTCCCGCCCAAGCCGGCACGGCCAAAGCGAGAGAGTACAGAAAACAGCTCAGCGCGAAAATGTTTTTCCTCACGGCGCATCTCCTTGAGTGTGGGTTGCGAGTAACTTCATCGCGATCTGTTGAACCGCTGGATCATCAATATGCCACAAAAGCACTCCATTCAGGCCATAGACGTATTCCATGGCTCCGAGCACCTCGGACTGATAACGAATCCGTCCGACCCTTTTCCCTCCCACCTCCACGGTATCGCTGACCAGATGCGGATCTTGCCGAAGCAACTCGGTCCGAACTTGATCAAGTGAATCAGGTGTTATCTGCAGGGTAATCGGGGTCGCCGGTTCCGGCATCATCCGGATTTCTTTATCGGCCAGGAAGACGTAAAAACCATCGGCTCCGGCGGTTTCGGCCAAATGCCAGGTACCGGGATATCCGAAATTAACCCGATATTCCGCGTTCTCATACCACTTCCACCCTTCGGGAAGATCGGATTGGGCGGTAGCGGAAGCGGGTTGATCGTCGTCTTTAACAGTCGGTTTCACGGCGGGTTTTTCGTCCCCCGGAACCGGTTCGTTGTTGTCCCCTTGCGTCGTGTCCGATTTCTCGGAAACCAACGGGGTCGTTTGACCTCCCGTACACCCCCAGCCTAAAAGCGGCAGGGTGAGCAGAAGGAGGACGAGCGCGAATCTTGCTTTGAGGTGCTTCATAGGCTGGTGTTTCCTTGTTGGTATCCATTGTACCATGTTGCGATGTCAAAGGGCGAAAGACTATGCGTGAGTATAGCGGGAAAAATGGAAAATGGCAAGGTATGTATAGATCTCAGCGGGGAAATTGGGAGAAGAGCGAGGTATGGATAAGTAAACTAGGGAGTGGGCAGAAAAAAAGACCCTCCCGAGACCGAAGTCTGGGAAGGGGTGAAAGAACCCACACATTATGGAACATCATTCCCATTACAGTCCGAATCCACGCTATCGTACCAGCTCCACTGCTGAAGAGTGTATCGCACGTTGTAGGTGGAGCCACCGCAGGAAGAATACTCATACCCGAGCGCCCACAGATATAAACCATTCTCCGCGACGACGGATGGGTAGAAAGCCTTCCAGTCGTAAAAGATCGAGAATAAATCCTTTCGGAAATCCTGTGGCGGAACAACCCCGGGTTGATCCTCACGATTCGTCGTGTAAAGCAGTGATGTCCCTCGATTCGACGTCATGTGAAAAAACCCGAGATCATCCACCGAAAGTGTCGGGTAGATTTCACCAAGAGCGCTTCGGATATTCCAACTCCCGCCCGTGCTTGATGCGATGCGGAATTTTCCACCGTCGCCGGTTTCATGATAGGCGATGAACACCGTGGAGCCGGAGTGGTCGAACGCGATGGCACAACCCACGCCGAACGCGTCAACCTGCTCCTGATACCATGTGCCACCGGTTTTCCACAGATGTAAAGTGGCAGGACCCGTCACCATACAGAGATGTGGCTCGGATGTCCCGGGCTTCAGCGCCAGACGGGCGAAGTGATTCGCCGCGTAAGTTTCCGACTTGCTCCAGTATCCGCCCGAATCACGATAGGCATACCACTGACCATCTTCACCAGAAAACATCTGCTTATCATAAGCCAGATGCACTCCACCCCATACATCTACCTTGATATCACAGTTGACCTGATAATTCGAGTTATCCACCTCGTCATATGTCCATGAACTCCAGGAGGCATCACGGAAAGCATACATGATGCGCTTGTCATTGGGCGCCAGATTGGCGGTGTAACAGATATGCGTCTCGCCAGTACCGGTAACGGCAATAGCGACTCCCGACGCCGAATCATTGTTGGTCGCCACCGCTTCCGAGGAAGCGGTACCGTCCACATCCGCATACATGAAAACCAAATCCGTCATCGGCATTCCGCGGGCAACTGCGTAAACTTCACCGTTTACCACTGTCATCGCCCTGGCGTATCCCCCGGCCATCAGTGGGCCGCATACGCCGGAGGTGTAGGGGGTGACGGTGTGGAACGACTGAAGATCTTCACTTCGCGTGGGGCTGACGAGATTAGTCGAATCGTCGCAATCCTCGCCGCCGCACACCTTCTCGACAAACCCATCGTTGTCGCTGTCCTTGTCGGCAACACCAGTGCACACGCCTGAATTGCAGGACGCGACACTCGCGCATTGGGTGCCGTCGACGCATACCGTACCATTCGGACGCGACACGGCCTTGCACGCATCCTGTTCCAAATCGCAAACACCGATATGGCATTGATCATTGAGCGCCGAACAATCCGGTGGATCGCCCGGGACGCAGGCCAACGTAATATCGCAACTCTCAACGCCGTTACAAAACTTTCCATCATTGCAGATGACGGAGTCGCTCACATTTTGGCACTGGCCATTGAGATCACAATCGTCGGTAGTGCACACGAATCCATCATCGCAGGTGCCACAGCTCCCGCCGCATCCGTCTGTGCCACACTGCTTGCCCACACACGATGGAGTGCAATTTTGACATTGGCCATTCTGACACCCTGAAGCGCAAACCATATCACTGATCGAATATTGGCATACCCCTTGGGCGCAGCTGGCAGGGACGGAAAATGTCCGCAGGGTAACACTGTCGGCGCAGAGAGGCAATGGCGGATTCACGCACTCGCCGCAACTCTCACCGCACACGGGATCGGGACCGCAATCGCGACTGCCGCAATCCATAATGGACGGGCACTGGGGTGACGCATTTGCGCAAGTTCCCTGCGCGGTGCAGATTTTTCCTGACACGCATTCCCCGCAAGACCCGCCGCAACCGTCGTCACCGCACTGTTTGCCGGTGCACGATATCACCTTTGGATTGCTGATACACCCCCGTTGACCGTCCTCACACGTAAAATAGACACAGGCGGTATCCTGCTCCGGACAGATAAACGGTTCACCGCGTTTGCAGGCACCATTGAGGCACTCTTCACTGCCATTGCAGAAAATGCCATCCTGACAATCCACATCAGTGTTTTCGTCAATCTGCCCATCACAGTCGTTGTCTTTGGTGTCGCAGACTTCGGCGATAGGTTTCCCAGCATCCGCGGAGCAGGCTGTGGCAAGGCCGTCCCCAGTGCAGACCATCTCTCCGTTGCGAGCGCAACCGCCTTTGCCGACGGTGCAAGGTTTGCCGAGATCAGAGGCGAGACCTTTTTTCCAGTCTTCATCCGTCTTGCCGTCGCAGTCGTTGTCCTTGCCGTCGCAGAGTTCTGTGGAGGGTTTGCTGGCATCCACTGAACAGACCGTGGCCTTGCCGTCTGCGGTGCAGACCATGGAGCCTTCACGGGCGCACGCGCCTTTGCCTACGACACATGGCTTGCCAAGAGCCGCGGCAGTGGCTTTGATGAGTGGATCCTTGAAAAGCTCGTCTGTTTCCCCGTTGCAGTCGTTGTCTCTGGTATCGCAGACTTCTTTGGCTGTGGGATTGATGGACGCGTCTTGGTCGTTGCAGTCGCCCTGGGATGCGAGAAAGCCGTCGTTGTCGGCATCCACGTCTTGAGGGGGTTCGTAGGGCGTGGGCGGGCACGTTGCCCAGAGGGGGTTGGTGCCGCAACCATTTTTGTAATCAGGTGGGTCGCCGTAGGGGTTGACCTTGTTGCCTTTGGAGTCACGGACTTCAAAGTGGAGATGAGAGCCGCTGGAACAGCCGGTGTTATCGGCCGTGGCTATTTCCTGGCCAGCGCTGACTTTGTTGCCCTTGGAGACGAGGATGGTGCCGTACTTGAGATGAGCGTAGAGGGTGAGGTAGCCGTTGGAGTGGCGGATGATGATGTGATTGCCGTAAGGAAGTTTCTTACAAACTGCATCTGAAGCTTGGATTCTTGTTAATACTTCCCCATCTCCTGCCGCATACACTTTTGTCGCACTATCTGTCGTGTCATAATCAATGGCATCATGACATGAACCATCTTTATACCTATAACAGCAGAAGTCGCAAGTCATTATTGCTTTGTCTTTGATAGGCAGATACAGGAATCCTTGTTCGGCTTTGGCTGTCTGACTGAAGATTATTGTCAGAACTATTGCCACCACACTCGCTTTTGCTTTCATTGTCCTGTCCTCCTAGAAAGAGAGAGTTGAGAGAAGGGATTGGACCACATTGAAATCGGCTGTATTATCAATAGCCGCTTCTATGTACTTCGCCCCTATCGGAATTCTATAGAAATAACGCAGGGTATTATCCGGGCTAACCCGATAAATAAATTTCTGCGCATCTCTGCTGTTAATAGCTACATCTTCTACTAATACCTCTTTATCAATCTCTCGTAAACTATTAAGGAATACTTCATTAGTTTCCTTACTAACATCTATCACCACCGGCACATCAAGCACATCGGGCGGCAATGGCTGCGGCAGGGGCGTTTCAGTCAAAAGAATACCGAGGCTTGCATCTTCCGTCACATACCAATCCGGCGGATACGCAAACGACAATGCGAGTTTTTCGCTCCGGTACACCTTCCACCCTTCGGGAAGAGTGGTTTTGATGTCGGGAGTGGATTGATCGTCGTCTTTGACAGTCGGTTTCACGGCGGGTTTTTCGTCGCTCGGGGCCGATTCGTTTGTGTCCGCTTGCGCCGTATCCGCTTTTCCGGACACCGACGATGTTGTCTGTTTATCTCCACACCCAGCGCCAAAGAGCGGCAGAGTAAGAAGAATGAGGGCGAATGTGAGTTTGTGGTTCATACGCGTTTTTCCTTTGTGCTTTCTGGTAGTATACCAGGTTGGTTGTAAAAGAACGAGAGACTGGCATGAGTTTAGCATAAAAAATAGCACAGAGCAAGAGGTGTATGCTATACTCCCTGCATTATGCAAACACCAAAAACCATACACACTTCGGGCATTGAGGGCTTCACCTGGATCAATGCCGTTCGCGCCACCGAGGAAGAAACTCTGTATCTTGAACAAACGCAAAATTTACACCCCCTCGACGCAAAAGAATGTCTCCCGCCGCTCCAACGCCCGAAACTCATCGTCCGTCCGGAGTATCTTTTTATGATTCTTACTTTTCCGAGTTTCAACCGACGCACCAGAGAACTTGAAACCGAAGAGATAGATCTTTTTATCAAAAAAGATTCCATCATCACCATGCACGGCGGCCGCCACCAGGCACTCACGAATTTGTTTGAACTGCTCGATATGAATAAACCGCACCGCGAGGAGCTCATGTCAAACCCCGCTCTTTTTGTTTCTCAACTCCTCGATGAACTTCTCGACTCTTGTTTTCCCCTGCTCCTGCATATTTCAAATGACATTGAGGCTCTCACGAAAAAAACCTTGAAAGGATACACCAAAGAAACCATCCACGAGATATTGCGCATCAAGACAAACATCGTGGCGTTTCGCAAAATGCTCCAGCCTCATCGCGACTTGCTGTTGCGCGCGCAGTCGCTCCTGCCGAATTTCTTTCCCATTGAACGTCACAGCCACTCGTTTCAAAAATTGATAGATCATTGCCGGGAAATCTGGGATAACCTCGAAACATACAATTTCGCCATCGACGGTCTGCACCAAACGCACACTACGCTCATCTCTTTCCGATTAAACGAAATTATGCGGACGCTCACGGTCTTCTCGATGGTTATCTTCACCCTCACGCTCTTGGCCACCTTGTTTTCCATCGGCGCAAATTCCACGCCGTTCGTCGGATCCCCCTTTGGCTTTTGGTATATCGTGGCGCTCATGCTCGCCGGAGCATGGATAGGAATAGCCATCTTTAAGAAAAAGGGATGGCTATAGCAAATGCTTGACATTGGATGCCATTTGCGCTACCCTTGCAAACAGTACTGTTCCTTAGGCAATCTCACAATTTCCACAACAGGAGGAAAAGACATGGAAAAAAGAGAGAGATGCCACATCATAGTCATCGACGACAATCGGGATCTCGCGGTGATGGTGCAACGTATTCTCAAGCAATTACAAAATGTCGTCATAACGGTGTTCTATCTGTCGCCATTTGGCGATCAGGTACTGCAATACCTCAAGAACTTGCAAGAAGACAACGCGAAAGTCGATGTCCTTCTCACCGATATCGACCTCCTTGGAGAGATTGGCTTTGAGATAATTCACCGCATCATGCTGGAATTACCAGCCGACTGCTGGCCAAAATTTGTCGTGATGTCCGGCGACCCCGAGGGCAATTTCGGCAAAAATGGAAGCATGCTTGAATATCCGGACGTAATGCTACACCTCGCCGCCAAAGTGGAAAAACCGTTTTTGGCGGAGACAATAGAGGAGACAATCCGCTCGGTCATTGCCACGCCGACACAAAAATCATAACCCTCGCCAACTGGCAATCGGCGCCCAAGCGGTTCGCTCCTACGCGGATCGCTTCTTTTTTATCTTCCACCCGCCCGGAACATCCTCAACCTCGTATCCAAGTTTTCCTATTTTTTCTCGCAACTCATCGGCCCGCTTCCAGTCTTTCGCTACTCGCGCTTCCTCGCGCTCTTGGACGAGCTTTTTCACCTCCGGAGGGATTTCTTCCACTTCTTTTTCCCCAAAATTAAAGCCAAAAACACCACCGCATTCTTGTAAAAAAACCAGCGCCAAACGCGCGTCACGGCTAGAGAAATTTTGCCGAGCAAGCAGACTATTTAACTTTTTCACAAAGCTGAATACCCCCGCGAGCGCTTTTGAAACATTCAGATCATCGTCCATGGCCGCTTGGAAATCCGTCCGCGCTCTGGCGATCACCTCTTCGGGTGCGGCCGGCGTATCCGCCTTGCGCTTGCGATCTTTTGCAACGGCTGCGAGTTTGGCGGCAAACTCATCGAGTCGATTCAATGCCTCGCCCGCGGCGCGCAATCCATCAAGAGTGAAATTCATCTCGTCTCGATAGTGAGTGGAAATAAGAAGGTACCGCACCTCGCGCGGATCAAACCCTTTTTTCTCGAGATCGGCAAGCGTATAAAAATTCCCGAGCGACTTCGACATTTTTTTCCCGTCCACAAGCAGGTGTTTGGTATGGAGCCAGTAGCGTGCAAAAGGATTCCCCGTTGAAGATTCCGACTGGGCGATTTCAGATTCATGGTGAGGAAACTTATTATCTTCCCCGCCCGTGTGGATATCAATCGTCTCGCCAAGGTATTTCATGGACATGGCCGAGCATTCAATATGCCAGCCCGGATAGCCTGCCACACGTGACCAGGGCGCCTTCCATTGCATGACGTGCTTGGGATTCTCGATCCACAAAGCAAAATCGCTTGGATGGCGTTTTTCTTCTTTAATCTCCACGCGCGCTCCCGCCTGGAGATCCTCGAGTTTATTTCCGGACAACGCGCCCCACTTTGGAAATTTTGAAAGATCAAAATACACGGAACCGTTCACCTCGTAGGCGAATCCGCGCTTGAGGAGAATCTTGATGATCTGAATCATCTCTTTCACGTGATCGGTCGCCCGCGGGTATTTCCACGCTCGCTGTATATTGAGCGCGTCAATATCGCGAAAAAACGCTTTTGTATAATATTCCGCGATTTCCCACGGAGTCTTTTGCTCACGCGCGGCCGCCGCTTCGAGCTTATCCGTCCCCGTATCGGCATCCGCCACCATATGGCCGACGTCGGTGATATTCATCACCTGCTTTACCCGGTAGCCGCTCCACTCGAGATAGCGGCGCAAAATATCCGCAAACAAAAACGTACGCAAATTGCCGATATGCGCGTAATCATAGACCGTCGGGCCACAGTTATACATCGCCACCTTTCCATCTTTTTGCGCCTGAAATTGCTCTTTTTTTCGGGTAAGAGAATTATAGAGGGTGAGCATAGCTTTCTCACAGTATATGCCTTCGACCCCGCTCAAGCAATATTATGGGTGAAGAGTTTACCCCACCAGCCCGTCTGGTGGAGAATTTTCCAGACGGGCTGGTGGTGGCAATAGTCCTTGATCTCTACCAAAAAACATCTACCAAAAAACCCTTGACACTGTGGATATTTTCTGTTATAGTATCTCCCATGCGCTACGTATCGTAGCGACATTTTCGCCCTTTCGACACAACACAAGGAGAACATGATGCTGTATTTAATCGTTGACCCGGACAAGTCGTTTGCGGAGAAACTCGCAGACGCACTCGCGGTTGACAACAATCGCTATGCCCAGGCGTTGATAGCACTGCCGGTGATCCTCGAAATCGACCCGAACGCCACGGCGCCCGAGATAGTGGAACTCACCATTCGCCACATCAAGGAAAACGGCCGGCCGGCGGCGGTATTCCTCGCGAGTGAGCTTCCCGGAGTCGATGAGAACCAAATGATCGACATCATCGTGAAAATCGGCAATCACGCCCAGGTCGTCCCGGTAGGCAACAACCTCCACGAAATTATTGCCGCGGCTAATAAGGAGATGGGCGGTCTCCCGCGCTGTGTCATTGCCATGATGAACAGATCTCTGGAAAAATTCAGCGTTCTCGGAGCCACGATGAAAATAAGGCAAAAAAACCCGCCCTCTCGCCGTCCAAGCCCGCTGTTGTAACGGTACTAACCCTCCCCTGACTTCGTTCAACCCGTCAAAGCTCAGCTTCGACACTTTCCCCTCCCCCTCTCGCCATCGGCAGAGGGGTCTTTTTTCACTACAGCTTTTCTATGGTATACTGTTTATATCATTCATAACTATTTACAATCTATGAAAAAACATCATGGAAAAATCGCCCTGACGGCGGGAAGCGCGTTGATCGTGGGATTTGGGGCGGGCATCTTAATCACTCTGCCATTTGCAACGACCAAGATCAGCCCGCAGTATGATGAGGGATTTCAAGCTGGATTCGAAGACGCGCGATTGAAGCTCGCGCAAGCAAACATTCTTCCACCCGAGCAGGAAGAACTGACAAGCATCTCGGGCATAATCATTTCAATCAGGGACAACGTGCTTCAAATCCAAGCTAATCCAACGGTTCTCAATCCACTTGAACCGCCGGCGCCTGTTGACCGAACGATTCTCATTTCTCCAACTACCGCCTTAAGCCGCCTCATCCAAAAATCACCGGAAGCGTTCAGTAAGGAACAAACCGCGTGGATCGCCGCGTTCTCCAAACGCAAGCCAGGGGAAGCCCCTCCGCTTCCGCCATCGCCCGCCGCCGAGCAAACTATCACCATCGCGGACATCAAAACCGGCGACCGCATCACGGCCACAGCAGATCAAAATATCAAGATGTTACAAAAATTCGAAGCGAAAACAATTACGATCTCGCAAAAATAAACAAGCACCGTTCCCATTGGTATATCCTTTGCACAGATAACACAAGACTGGATTCCCTCTCCCTTTGTAAAAGGGAGTGGCCAAAGGCCGAGGGATTTATTATACAAAAGGTTGGGGAAAATCCCCCTCAATCCCCCTTTTCCAAAGGGGGAAGGCGATAGGAAGAGAGAAGGAATGAAAGGGGGAAGTCGAGCGATTCTCTCCCCGCGAGAATACACCGGGAGGGTACAGAGAAGGGAGCCCGAGGTGCGGCCGCTGGAAACAAATTCACGCGGCGGAGAGTTGGGTTTTAAGCTTCACGACATCATGCGCAAGCGCGTTGGTGTCTTCAACCGTGCGCTTGTCGAGTTTTGCTATTTCCTCTTTCACTTCTGTGAAACCAAGTCGCATTTCTGTTCTTAATTGAGAAAAACCATCTTCCGTGTCTGTCCGCAACTCAAAAATATCGGTTTTAAGTTCAGTTCTTAAACCGGCGATATCTGCCTTGGTCTCCGACTGCAGGGTGGCGAGTTCCTCCTTGGTCGCCATGTGTTCAATGATATGCGAAGAGAGCTCCTTGAGCTCGTTGACATCTTTGGTGAGTCCGTTGACCTCTTGAGTGAGTTTACTGACATCTCCAGTCGTCTTTCCCACTAATAGTCTGCAAAGAGAACTCTTTGAGCTCATGGACGGTGGTGGTCAAATTGTCGAGAGTGGCTTGCTGTTGTGGCATAGAGAGAGACTGAAGAAATCCAAAGCTCATTTGACCTCAAGCGCATCGTCTATCATCGCTTTTTTTGGAAGCTCGGCAGGATTGCGGACGACATGCACGACAGAGGCGCGCACCGTGCCGGTTCTCTCGCGAGCCGTTCCCCTGCCTTTTATTTTGTCGCCAACGGCCAGATCGGTCAACGCAATCTTCTCTCCTGCTTTCTTCATCTCGGTTTTATCGGTTACCTCCACGATAATAGTTTTGCCGCCCCAGACAAGAGTGAACTTGCTCCCGGCGGCGTCAATGGCGGTAATTTCTCCGGCAATGCCATGCGTGCCGACCAGCCAAATGGAGTTATTCTTCAGAGTCTTGGCATCAATGGTACCGTCGTCATTGAGCCGTCCCACGACCGTGAGCTTGTCCCCCGCCACATATTCCGAGAGGTCGGTCTTGCCCATAAATCTCCTAACAATCTTGGTATCCTCTTTCACATGCAAAATTCTTTCGTCGCCCACGGCTATCAAAGCGTTTTTGTCTCCGGGACGCGCGGCGGTCTTGGTCACCTTCACGCGGATGTCGGTGGGCGCTGTAGCGGAATTAATCTCCGAGAGCTCGCCCTCAAAAACCCATGTGCGGATTTTCATGCGCAGATCATCTCCGCGGCGCAAAACTACCATAATCGTCGCATGCGGCGTCTCGCCGCGTCTGTCAATCCAGCGTCCACGCACGCGATCGCCAACCTGCAAATCGTCAACGTTCGCCTTCACTTTTGGCGGCACCACCACGCGCGTATCGCCGGTATAATGGAACACATACGTCTTTCCCTGCCAGTCCACGTCTATGGTGCTGGCCTCTTTGTTGATGGATTTTATCCACCCGTTGAGACCGAAATCTTTTTTCATCCTGATCGTCTTATTCACCAGCACGCTCGCCTCCACCACTCCGGTATTCAGATTTTTCACGCCAAAAATTTTTAAGACGTCGCCCGGTATCCACTCGTCAAGCTTGGTAACTACATCTTTTTTCTCGCCGAGAATCGCGCCAACGCCCACGTTGACCGTCACATCACCCCCGGGCGCGCGCACGATAAGAGTGGTCGGTAAATCCGTGGAGCCGATCTCAAGCAAAGAGCCGTTAAAAATTACCTTCATCGTCGGCTCAACCTGTTTTGCGTCAGCCGCGGTGATTTCTTCCGTCGTACTCGCCGCCGCTTCCCGCGCCGCCGACAACCTCGGGGCCAACACCAACGCCAATATCGCGACAAGCATGATTGCTTTTTTCATAGGGATTTTTTCCTACTTATTTTAAGTATAAAAATGGGGACTTGCATATCATATCATATCATATCATATCATATCATATCTCGCTGCCGGAGCGGAAGCGCCAGTCCGATGAGAAAGCTTTTTCTCCATACACTGACTATCCGCTCAACAAAAAATTGACACCTGCATCAACCGCTTCACCGATGGTCATAACCCCTTTATCAACATAAAGCTTTCGCAGTGGTTCTTCATTCGGCTTGCCAACTTGTTCGGGATTCGTAAAGATGGTCATGGATTCTTTGAGCAACTCAAACTTCTCCCGACCCAGCTTCTCAAACAGGTCATTGGAGTAGGCCGCATAAAACAGGAAGTGATTCAGCTCATGAGACAAGATGCGCAATTGACAACGCACATCCAGCCTTGCGTTGACAAATATTCTTCTGGCTTTAAAATCGTATGGGCAAATCGGCAGGGTTGTCAGGTCGACGTGAACCGCCTCAAATGGCCATTCTCTGCCATACAACACCTCAAGCTGAAAAATCACCTGATCGCCGAGATGGCCCCAAGCATCTTCCAGTTGGCGAGCCCGTTCGTCTAATGCTATCCCCTCATGAGATTCAGCCAGAAGCACGGTAATCTTTTCCATGGTCTCCGCCCTATCTCCTTTCCGCATCAAGATATCTTTGATCTCTGCGATCTCAATCATGCCAAGCAATTTTTCCGTCAATCCCACATAGCCATGGGGCATATAAGCCGCATCAAAAATGGCGCGAATATAATTCTCCGCGTCCTTGACCGGTTCGTAGGTGGCAGACAATTGCATTTTCATATTGCTATTGATGTACTGTCCATATAGTACGTTTATTTCCCCAATTTGTAAAAATCCTCCAACTCATGATAAAGTTGGAGGATGATCACCGCGTTCAATCCCTGTTCAGTCCTTGACGACGCAGTCGTAGCAATCACAGTTGCAATTGCAAGGAATGCTGTCACACGACTCCGCGTTGGCCTCAACGTTCTCGGCCTCGTTGTCGCCCGGCGCAACTTCCATCATGGGGATGATTCCAAGGATTTCCATAACATCACCTCCTCTTTTCTGGATTCCCTGCCACCTTCGCTGACCAGCTTCTTGGAAACCAAGAGGCGGAGGGTTGGATATATCCGCTCTACGGCGACGCCGTAGGCAGCGGCCAAATCTGTTGCGGTGAAACAGCTCTTTTGTAAGGTGCGACCACCATTATTCAGAAAATCCGCCAGCACATCATCAACCAAGCACCAGTTTTTCACGCTCAAGTAAGCAATCTGGCCTACATCTTCACGACGGAAACGAAGATTTCCGGAGAGCACGAAAACATCTAATGCACTGACTTGTTGACCTATGCCGAGTGGCGCGCTTGGGTGGCGAACCACCGATGCAATAAGGGTCGCGACCGTTTATCGAGCCGTTGCAGTTACTCGCCTCTACCCTGCATCCCCCACCGCAACGCATCGGGAACTCGCCGCACTTTTTGCATCGATCAGGCGCCAGCTCACCACTCCTCTAGGGCCAGCCATGAAAGCAGTAGGCCATCGGTAATACTGCCGTATGTCTTCTGGGCGTGGGAGCAAGGACGGACGAGTCCGTCGAAACCAATTGTGCACCCGGTCTTTCCGGCGGAGCAATTACGCTCACCGATCACCGACCTGGTTTCACTGTCCGGAAAAGCACAGGCTGGATAATGCTCAAGCGAATCAATATTCAGACCCGTGACATTTCGTACTGTCAACAGATCCATGAACATTTTGTGGAGATCGTCTGTATTCAGGTGGTATCCGGTGAAATCCGGGCAAGGCGACGGTTTACTGGCCTTTGTAGCACAAAATCCTACAACACCGAGCTCCTTAACGAATTGACCCGTTTCAAGGATCAGCGAGAGGTTCTTTTTGGTCACGACCATATTTACCGCCACCATCAAACCGCCATCGACCGCCCTCCGGATGCCAGCACATGTTGCATCAAAAGATCCGGGCGTGCCAGACAGCGCATCATGGATCCGTGCGTCAAAGGCCATCAGCGAGGTCAAAACCGATTTCACGCCAAGATCTTTCAGCATTGAGAGGTGTTCATCGTTGAGAATGGTTAAATTGCTATTCAGACCAATATCAACGCTGGCATCCCTGAGCTGAATTAAGCCGCCCATGCTTCTCTTGAGCACGGTTAGTGGCTCGCCGCCAGTCAGTGTAACTTGGAACACGTTGTTTTTAACAATTTCATTGGCAATGATCTCGGGCGATGGATTGTCACGGACAACTCTAATATTTTTGTTGCCGGATCCATCCCTCCAATAGTTGTAGCAATGCACGCAATTCAAGTTGCATGCCGGTGTAAGTTCCCACTGGACGCTAATTGGGGCGGAAAGTCTTCGGAACATCTTGCTCGGTTTTGCCTGCCCTATTGTCTTCTGTCTCTTGGGCCGAAAATCCACAGTGGATTCTCATTGAACACCATTGACCCGTCTGGACCATAAGAAAAACAGGGCAAGCATTGGGTTTGTTGTAAAAGATCTGTCGTTATAGTAGCATTGCCTCACATTGTGTTAAGATTTCGGACTGGGAGGGTTGCAAAAAGGGGAGGGGGTAAAAAACCGTTAAAACAATGTAATGATTGTTCAAAATGAGTTGCGGCATTGGAATCAACACTTTTAATAGGCGGGTAATAGCATTGCCGAGATATATCAATTCATCTCATGTAAAACGAATTTAGTGTTCCGCGGGGGTTGGTAATAATAAAACTGTAGAAAAATGAACATACGGGGTATTGCATCCTCTCATAATTGTGGATGCTCATTTTCCCGCAATCTCAATAGAGACCTCTGAAATTATTCAATCATCATCACTGAGTGATGGGCATGAGAATCACTGAAGTGATGAATTGGACTAACATCTATCTGCAACAGGCGAATTTCAAAACGGCATCACAGGTTCTCGCGTAAAAATTTCCGCCGTTAACGGAAGGAATGTAATGAATCCCCTGCCATGTGCTCTCACCTGAAGTCCATCCATTGCAGTCATTTGTTGGCGTTGGCAATGAGGCCGCGCCGGCGGATACCCAGATGCCATTAGCGGCATCATCACCGGATATTCCACCAAAGTTTGTCCCGCAGTTGATGCTATTGAGCATTTCAGTGGTCGTACAGACATGCATCGTAAGTGGACACTTTGCATTGGCTCCGCTATAGCCGCCAGCCGCTCCGCTTGACGCGAGTGATGATAAAACCTCCTGGAATACCGGCCCGAAGCAACCATCTGCACGTATGTTACCACCAGCGCTGATATTGTTCGCCGCATGAATCCCGCTCGGGTCAATCACCAATGCATTTATACCATTCTGCCAAAATTTTAACTTGCTATTATCCATTTTGTCCGCATACATCGCCCAGTGTAAACCATCGGCGTATTCGAGCTGGAGTTCTGGATTCTGCCCGGGATCCAAATCGCTCACCCGCAAACGCGCCGTCGTCCCGCTCCCTGCCGCCACTTCAAGCCGTTCGGCGGGCGCGACAATACCGATACCCACATTGCCGGTGTTGGTGTTATAAATATCGCCGCCGCTGGTGACCCATGGACTCGCCGGACCCGCGCCGTCGGCCAGCACTGATTTCCACGTTGTCCCGTTCCAAAACTTGAGCGTGCCGTCAGTGGAATCATAAATCAGCGAACCCGCGCCAACCCCCGAAGCCGGCGGTGTGGAATACCCTGCAACTTGCAACTCACCCGTCATAGTCAAAGACGCAAGCGTCGGAGCGGTCTGCCATGCCGTAAAAATCGGATCGGTCTCATTCACGATCGCGCCGCTGACGGACGAACACTGCCAAGCCCCGCTCACTTTTTTCAAAATCTCGTTATCCACGCACGACGTTCCGGCCGCCCCGACAAAATCACCCCGGATCATGCCCCCGGACGCGATATCGCCATCAGCGAGAAAATCCCCAAAAACATGAGCCGTAAAACCGGTGGCTCCCGCGCCCCAGTTTCCAAAATTCAACGCCGTTGCGCCTGCGGCATCCACCCGCAACGCCTTTCCGTTCACTAAATACACATCCCCGCCCAATCTCCCATTTCCACTCACGTTAAAATTTCCGCTCTCCACCGTTCCCGGGTATGCGGATTGGAGACTCACATACACAGGAATAACTGTACAAGTCGTTCCCGTAAGACTGTATCCGGGGTCACATGTGGTGCAATTTCCGGTGCAAAAACTGTAATCGGTGCAATTTGGCGTCGTATTTTGCGAAGCGGCCATATTTGTGCACACACCGGAACAGTCCTGATATCCGGAGACGCAACTCGTGCACGCGTTGCACTGGTCAGCGTTTCGATGCTGTGGAGCGCAAGCGGGATTTGTAATCGGCTCTGTGCATGCTCCGAGCGAGGCACAGTATATTTCTCCTGCCGAGCATGACACCTGCGCCGAAGAAGCCGATGGAAATGCAACCAGCGTCGCAAGTGAGAAAATGAAAACTGCGGTCAATTGAAAAAATTTATTCGTCATATTAGCGACAGCATGAAAAAGCATACGTATTCGTGCAATTCTTTGCCCATCCGGTACCCCCTGTGCTGGTAAACTGCCAGGCGACGCCACTGTTTCCGATAGCATCTGTCATCCACCCTACGCAGTCATTGGTTTGCACGGGAAGCGCCGGGGCGCCGTTATTCATCCACACAAAGGAATTATCCATAGGCAACGGAATCTGACAAGCGACCGAATTCAACATCTCTGCGGTCGAGCAGGTGTGGCTGCCGGGAAATTGAGCCGCGCAATATCCGTGCACGTTTCTGTAACCGCCCCGACTCCCATTATACGTCGAATTTGTTTTTCCCACATACACCGGCCCAAAACAGCCGCCGACATTGAGATTGCCGGAGATGCTCAATCCGTTATTTCCCGGGTCGGTGGATCCAAATCCAATTTGCGCTTTTGTGGAATAGAATGACGGTGAAGTGATGGCAATCCCAGTGCCATCAAGATCATACCCGCCAAACGCCGCCTGCCCCGAAAGATTGATACTCGCGTCTTGATGAAAACCGGCGGGATTTGAGAGCGCGTTCACGTTCCAAATCGGCGGCGGGACATTGCATCGTCCCGTCACGGGCGCCCCGGGAGTTCCATCTCCGCCCGCGCAATACTTTTGCGACAAAGAACATTCTTCGCTCGTATCGCAGGGCGTGGGGCCGGACGTTGATTGCTGGGCGGCGACTTCATGCAAGGCAATAGTTCCCGCGAACGACAAAACAGCCAGTGCCCCCGCAAAAATGAGAATTCCTCCACGTGTCCACATCATATTACTATCAGTATACAACAAAACCTATACACAGGGGTATAGCGTCATGTTATCAAACGAATAACCGCGAAAGGAAGACGCCCGACTGCCCCCCTCGCCTTCCCCCTTTGCAAAAGGGGGATATCCCTCTCTGCCTCTCCCTTTTGCAAAGGGGGAGAATCGCTAAACCACTCAATTTTTTCGTGACGCTTCGTGTTCACATTCGCGGTATTTCGTCTCCATTCTACCCCTCCCACTCCTCCAAAATCTCCTTCTGCCTGCGGGTGAGTTTTTCCGGCACGCGGATCGTCACTTCCACTTGATGATCACCCCGTCCGCTCGAGTGCAGATGCGGCGCGCCCTTGCTACGGATACGAAAAACTTGCCCTGATTGTGTACCGGCTGGGATATTCAAATCCACCGACCCATCCACGGTTGGGACATCAAGCACCCCTCCCAAAGCCGCCGTCTTAAAATCCAAGAACGCACCCCCCCAAATATCATCTCCGCGCCGTTCAAACGTTTTATGCGAACGGACTCGCACGTTGATATAAAAATCTCCCGGTTTGCCGCCATGCCCCAGCTCTTCCCCCTCGCCCGATAAGCGAATTATCTCGCCGTCTGAAATACCCGCCGGAATCTTCACAGAGAGCGTTTTTTGCACGCGGGTAACGCCTTTCCCCTGACAAGAATTGCAGAGCTTCTCCGGACGCTCGCCGCGGCCATGGCAGGAATCGCATACGGCAACGGTTTGAATATTGCCCAAGATACTGCGTGTTGAGTGGGCCACTTTCCCGCGCCCGCCGCAGGTCTTGCACGAAATCATCTTTGCCCCAGCCGCCGCACCGCTGCCGTCGCAGGACTGGCATCGCCCTGTTTTCTCTATATCAATATCCCGCGTGGCGCCATGAATAGACTCCTCAAAAGGAATCTCCACGGGCATCTCCATATCTCGACCGCGAGCATTCTTTCGTGAAGCCGTCTTTCCGCCAAATCCAAAAATATCTCCAAATCCTCCCAGTATATCCCCAATATCCCCGAAACCAGCGCCGCCACCGCCAAACGCGCTCGCAAAATCCTGAAAACCCGCCGCTCCACCGCCGCCGCCGAATCCGCCTTGCGACTTCATCTGCTCATACGTGGAACCATAGCGGTCATACTGCGCGCGTGTTTCCGCGTTGCCAAGCGTTTGATATGCCTCATTGTATTTTTTGAACTTCGCCGGATCGCCGCCCTTGTCCGGATGATGCTCCAAGGCAAGCCGCCGAAAAGCCGCTTTGATTTCCTCCTGTCTCGCCGTGCGCGAAACCCCCAAGATGTCGTAGTAGTCGGACGCCATATATTAACTCGATAGTGTCGATAAAAAAATCGACGGAAAAAAATCCCTCATTTCTTCCGCTCTTATTAACCGTGTATCATTA
>JBBTTG010000003.1:0-4312 GCA_038064355.1 Patescibacteria group bacterium | reverse complement strand
AATCGACGGAAAAAAATCCCTCATTTCTTCCGCTCTTATTAACCGTGTATCATTATTTTGTCGCTTGACTGCACCCACATAATAGTGAACCTCGACCAGCTCGTGAGGTTTTACCAACCATTCCGCAAAACGCCTAAAATGCAAATCCAGCAATCTTAATTGGCCGCCAAGGGTTAACACGAGATCTTTGAGGCGAAAATAAAAATTACTTCCATCAATGAAAACAAACGATTTATCCATACGCTACAAAAAACGAAAACTGCCATCCCTTCGTGCTTTCGCCAAAAGAGAGGGCAGTGAGATTAGCTAATAGCATAGTAATAGATTATCAACTCCATGTCAATAGGTTGTGGATAACTTCCAAATTCCACTACACACCTTCAAGACTGTTTATTCCATTGCCAATCGATTCACTTTTTTGCATTGCCTCCCTGCTTCTCGTCAAAAAACTTCAAACTCTCTGATGCTCTATTTCTCCTGGTACTCCCCCTCGATCGGCCCGTCGTTTTTTTTCTGACCGTCATCCGTCGCCTGACCGCTGTCGGTTTTTTGGGAACCCGATGGCGCGCCTGTCGAACCATACATGGCCTGGCCGATTTTAGAAATCTCCTGATTCAATTCATCGAGCGCGCTCTTCAACGGTGCGGCATCGTTCCCCTCTTTCGCTTTTTTTATGCCAGCGATTTTTTCTTCCACTGTTTTCTTCACATCAGCAGGCACCTTGTCGCCCGCGTCGCGAAGGGATTTTTCCGCGGTATGAATAACCGCATCCGCCTGATTGCGCAATTCAATGACTTCTTTTCGCTTACGATCTTCATCCGCGTGAGCCGCCGCCTCCTTCTGCATGCGTTCAATGTCCTCTTTCGAAAGCGCGCCGGAATCGCGGATAACGATATTCTGGACTTTATTGGTCGCCTTGTCTTTCGCGGAAACCGTAAGGATTCCATTCGCGTCAATATCAAAAGTCACTTCCACTTGCGGCATGCCGCGAGGCGATGGCGGAATCCCATCGAGCATGAAACGTCCCAAGGTGCGATTGTCCGCGGCCATGGCACGCTCGCCCTGCAATACATGAATTTCCACACTCGTTTGATTATCCGCGGCAGTGGAAAACACCTGTGATTTTGAGGTGGGGACGGTGGTATTGCGCTCAATGAGAGGCGTAGAGATGTTCCCCATCGTCTCGATACCAAGCGTCAAGGGAGTAACGTCAAGCAAAAGCACATCCTTCACTTCGCCCGCAAGGACGGCGGCTTGAACCGCGGCGCCCTTGGCCACGCATTCCATCGGATCCACACCGTGCTCGATCTTTTTACCAAAATATTCCTCAACGAATTTCTGAATCATGGGCATGCGGGTTGGACCGCCGACCAAGATGATGCGACTGACGCCCGCCGGAGTAAGTTTGGCATCCGAAATAACCCGCTCGAGCGGAATCCGACAGCGATCCACCAAGGGCTTCACGAGCTCCTCGATCTTCGTGCGCGTCACCTTGATAAGCAAATGCTTTGGCCCTTGGGCATCTGCCGTAATAAACGGCAAATTCACATCCGTTTCAAGAACGGAAGAGAGTTCAATCTTGGCTTTTTCCGCGGCTTCCTTCAGACGCTGAATGGCCATCTTATCCTTGAGCAGATCAATCCCCTCTCTTCGCTTAAATTCCTCCGATAAATATTCAATAATCGAATTATCCATGTCCGTGCCTCCGAGTTGAGTGTCACCCGAAGTGGCAATAACCTCAAAAACACCCTGGCCAAAATTCATAAGCGTCACATCGAGCGTTCCGCCGCCAAGATCAAATACGAGCACTTGCTGATCCTTTTCTTGGGTTTTGTCGAGACCATAAGCAAGTGCCGCGGCCGTCGGTTCATTGATGATGCGAACGACTTCAAGTCCGGCGATCGCTCCGGCATCTTTGGTGGCTTGTCGTTGGGCATCGTTGAAATAAGCAGGAACGGTAATCACCGCCTTACTCACTGGCTCACCCAAAAAACTCTCCGCATCGCGCTTGATTTTTTGTAAAATAAACGCCGAAATCTGCTGTGGGCTGTATTCCTTTGCATTGATGGTCCATCGATGATCACTACCCATTTTTCGTTTGGCCGCAAAAATAGTTCCTTCTGGATTCGAAACCGCCTGCCGTCTCGCCGGCTCACCAATAAGAAGCTCCCCCTCCTTGGTGAAAGCAACATAGGAAGGGAATGCCTTTCCTCCAAGGGTGGCGCCCTCGGCCGACGGGATAATCACCGGACTTCCGCCCTGCATCACCGAAGCCGCTGAATTCGACGTTCCAAGATCAATACCGATAATTTTGTTCATACGTTGGATAAATTTTAAATTTCCAATCTATTCACTGATAATTACTCTCGCCGGACGCAGAAGCCGCCCGCGCAAGGTATATCCTTTTTGAACCACCTTCGTGATCAACCCTTGAGCGTGGGCATCGCTTTTTTCTCTCGCCACCACCTCGTGATATTCGGGATTGGGCGGCTCTCCCATTTTATCAATACTCTCCACTCCGCATTCTTTGAACGCCGCAAGGCATTGCTCATAGACCTGGCGCATACCGACGGACGCATGTTCCCCGCCAAGCACCATGGCGGCCTCAAGACTGTCGATCACCGGCAAAAATTTCTGCACGGTGTCCGCCTGCGCGTAGATCGCCCAGTCCCCTCGCTCCCGCTCCACTTGCCGTTGATAGTTCACCATGTCCGCTTTGGCACGCTTCCAACCGCCAAGATATTCTTCGGCCTGCGCACGACATTCGTCAAGCTGTTTTTGCAAATCCGCCGGTTCTTCCGTCATATTTATAATAATTTTTTACTAAAATGCTCCATAAGGGGAATAATTATATCATAATCCATGCGCATCGGTCCGATGATGCCAATAATGAATCTCTCGCCGTTGGACGTCGTTCGCGGCGCGATGATGGTGGCGCAAGACTCGTCAAACGGATTTTCGCGGCCGATGAGCACGGTGACTCCCGACGATACCTCCAGAGTCAAGCGAGCCACGACCTCATCCAAAACATCCAGCATCTTTCCGATCTGGGCGACAATGTCATGCGAAGCGAATTCCGGCTGGCTCAAGAGATGGGAAAGCCCGGTATAGTAGCTTTCGTGGCGTCCGATGCCCAAGAATACCCCCTCCTTCAGGTGCTCCGAGAGCTCCCTGGCAACCTGTTTTATCTCGGCAACATCCTCCTCAACCCAGCTCTGGAAACGGGGCGCAAATTCCTGCGCGGTAGCGTCCACTTTTTTGGGCGATGAGCAGTATTGGACATAATGTCGATACCCCTCTTCTGTTGGCACGCGCCCGGCGGAGGTATGCGGTTGCGCAAGAAAACCCGCATCCTCAAGCGCCATCATACTTTTGCGGATCGTGGCGGGAGACATGGGGAGATGATATTTTTTGCGCAAATACTCGGAACCAACGGGCTCGGCCGTGGCAACGTAATCCCGCACAATCATTCCGAGTAAGTTTTGTTCCCTTGCATTAAGCGCCTGTGCCATATCGCCATCACATCATCATGTTAGAGACCTCTGTAAAACTTCTGTTATTGCCTGAGCGAAGTCAAAGGCTGTGCTATTTCCGAGCATTTTTATCCCTTCGACCGCGCCGCCGTTGGCGGGGCAAGCCAGCTCAGGGAATAAAAATGGTACTTTTGCAGATGTCTCGTTACACTATTATGCAAAATGAGCACTCTCTTGTCAAGAGTGCTAATTGTCCACATTTCTCCATCCCTTATTTATTCCGCCTTTTTCGCCTTGCCGATTTCGGAAAGAAGAACATTTTCCACATGAATGCCTCGCGGATAAAAGATACGATCCAGCTCTTCTTTGATCTGCAGCTCCGCGGTGTCGCGCTGATCGGAAATCATATCCTGATATTGGAAACGCGAAGCGATCATGCGCAAACGAGAACGAATGGTCGGCCGAACGATCTTATCGACAAAATCCTCGCCGATATTTTGCCAAATATTGGGGATTTGATTCACATCCAGCCGCAGTAGTATCGTCCCTTCAATGCTCATCCCATGACCGTCGGCAGACATGGCACTCACCGGCACATCGCCCATCGCGCGCAGGTTTTGGGGATTGAAATCCCGTGTAAGCCGGAATTCAAGAGTTTGAGTATTGAAAAGCTTGGCTCTTTGCCAAAAAGGAACCTTGAAATGCAAACCGGGCAAAAGGACTTTTTTAAGTACGCCTCGTCCAAGATCATATACGCACGCCACATATCCCGGCGGTACATAAACAAAAAAACCTTTGAGGATGTCCTCAACGACAAACGAATACATGAGGCGATCGAG
>JBBTTG010000002.1:0-5158 GCA_038064355.1 Patescibacteria group bacterium | reverse complement strand
CCTCGCAACATCCTCGCCTTTTGCCTCGACCTTGGTCAAACGCGTAAGTCCTACTCTATTGAGACCTCTGCAAAACTCCATTTCGACTGCAAGCGAATTTTGCAGAGGTCTCTAATAATCTCTCAATTTTTCTATCGTGCCGTGAGCGCGGATTTTTTCGAGGGACTTGGCCTCAATCTGGCGGATACGCTCGCGGGTAACATCAAACTCCTTGCCCACCTCCTCAAGCGTATGTGTCACGCCGTCAAGCAACCCGAAGCGCATCTCGAGAATCTTCTGTTCGCGGGGCGAAAGTTCTTTCATGGCGATCTGAACGTACTCCTTCAAGAGCTGTCGCGCGGCGGCCTTATCCGGCGAGATATTTTTTACATCCTCGATAAAATCCTCAAGCGTCGAATCATCGTCTTCATCTCCGACCGACGTCGTGAGCGAAACGGTATCCTGGGAAATCTTGATGAGATACTTGATCTTCTCAAGCGTCTCCCCCATCTCCGCCGCGATTTCCTCGGGAAGCGGCTCGCGGCCCAGGTCTTGGATCAGCTGACGCTCGATGGTCTGGAATCGGTTGATCGTCTCCACCATGTGCACGGGAATACGGATCGTACGCGACTGGTCGGCCAGAGCGCGGGTGATCGCTTGTCTGATCCACCACGTGGCGTAGGTCGAAAACTTATATCCCTTGCGGTATTCAAATTTCTTCACCGCGCGAAAGAGGCCGATATTGCCCTCTTGAATCAAATCGAGCAACGAAAGCGATTTTCCGACGAATTTTTTGGCAATGGAAACAACCAGCCGCAGGTTAGCCTCGATCAGCTTGCGTTCGGCGTCGCGCTCGTTGCGCTCCTTGCGTTTGGCAAGCGCCACCTCTTCCTCCGCGGTGAGCAATGGGATTTTCCCGATTTCGCGCAAATACATCTGAACCGAGTCGGCGGCAATATCAAAAATTTCAACCTTTGGGGGTTTTTCCGCCTTCTTTTTTGACGTTCCTTCTTTTTTCTCAACTTTTTTCAACTCATTTGCCATGTGCGCGCCCGTACCCAAAAGATTTTCTTTGGTTTCAACAAGCGCCAACCCCTCGGCGTCAATCTGATTCAAAAAATCCTGGTAGACGGGAAGATAATCCTCCACCTCGGGAAAAGTATGCAGGATTTCCGTCTCAGTGATAAAGCCGCGCATGCGTGCTTTTTTAAACAACGCGTCCACGACATCCTTGGACGGAGGCAATGCTTTTGGCGCCCGCTTATGAGCGCCGTGGTGCGCGCGCTTCTTTGTCGCGACGCGCTTTTTTGTTTTTAAAAAACCCTTTTTTGACTTGGCGGGTTTTTTGTGTTTTTTCTTGTGAGCCGACATGATCGTAGAGATAAAAAAAATTATGAGCGGGGAGCCGGACGAGTAAACTCTTCAAATGTCTTGGAAAGTTGGGCGATCAATGCCTGATTCCCTTCACGTTCCGCTTCCCGCATCGCGCGTGTCAGCTCCAGGCGACGATCCTTCAAAAAAACCTCATACACCGAGGCCAGGAGTATCGAGAGCTCTTCGACAATCGCTTTCTCCGTCCAATCCTCAAAATCTTTTTCCCCCTGCAACTCCAGAATATCCAGCCGCCTCCGCAATTCGGGATCCTCGGATACCCCCCCGGAAAAAATCGCGTTAAGGCATTCACGCCGACCCGGATCACTCAAATATTCTTGCCGAAGGGTTTGAGCCGCCTGCGCGCGTATTTCTTTGCGGCAGGCAATCAGGGCAAGAAGCCGTTCCTCCATGACAGCGCGATGAGTGGGGGCGGGCGCCGCGGCCGGAGCGGATGGCTTTGCCGCCGCAACGGATGGACCCATCCCGCGAGTGATGCGCTTAAACTCCTCCTCAATCACTTCTTGAGCTATAGAAAGGTCACTGGCCGCAGTTTTGAGCCAAAAATCGCGCTCTACCGCCGAAGGCAGACGCGCTATTTCCGGAAGTACAAAGGCCGCAAAATCTCGGCGACCCTGCGGACTATCCCTATTATACGCCTTTCTCGCTTTTTTGAAATACCAGGAAAGAATATCCACCGCTTCCTCAACAACCTTGGCCCAATCAGAGGTATTTTTACGGATACAGTCATCGGGGTCCTTCCCGCCCCATTCCGGAATCTCCACCACCCGCACGCGCATCCCTTCAATAAGTGCCAGGTCTATCCCCCGCTTCATAGCCGCCTGCCCTGCCGCGTCAGCATCAAAAGCCAGGATGATATTTTTGGTAAATCGCCCAATCAAACGCAATTGATCGGCGGTGAGCGCCGTCCCCGAGGAGGCTACGGTATTTTTGAATCCAAACTGATGCGCGGTGATGACATCCATGTTGCCTTCCATGACAACCGCCGCGTCGCGCTCTCGAATGGCCGCCTTCGCAAGATCAAAACCGTACAACATCCTTCCCTTGTTGTATACCGATGTCTCCGGAGTATTGATATACTTGCCGCCCTGTTGGCTTTCATCCAGAATACGCGCGGTAAAACCCACCACATTCCCATGCGCGTCGGCGATAGGAAACATGAGTCGGTGACGGAAACGGTCATAAAAATGACCCACTCCCTCGTCCGCGCGACCATCTTTTTTAATCACCAACCCCGCCGCGAATAATTCCTGCGGCTTATAGGTTTTTGAGAGTTCTTTTAAGAGGGCATCCCAGCTGTTGGGCGCATAGCCCAATCCGAAAGCACGGACGGTTTTCTCATCAAGCCCCCGTTTGCCAAAATAAATCCTCGCCGTCTCCCCCAAGGGGGAAAAAAGCATCCGTGAAAAAAAATCACGCGCGGATTCAAGCGCGGCAATAAGTCCCGAACGCGCGCTTTTGAGTTTCGGATCATACTGCGGCAAAGAAACTCCCGCCCTGTCGGCCAAAAGTTTCAACGCATCCGCGAATTCCAATCCTTCCACCTTCATGACAAAAGAAAACACGTCGCCGCCAGTGTTGCACCCGAAACAGTACCACATCTGCTTCTGGCGCGACACCATAAAAGAAGGTGTCTTCTCGCCATGAAACGGGCACAGCCCCTTGAAATTGGCGCCGGCTTTATGCAGTTTGATATAACCGCCGACCACGTCCGCGATATCAAGCCGTTGTTTAATTTCTTCGGTGGGAGAAAGCATGGGGGCAGGGATAAGGGATTAGGGAACAGGTGTCAGTCAATGTATACACTCCTATGACACGCGCACGCCAAGAAGACGGATCATCCGCTTGCCTTGCAGAAACGGAAAAAGAAGGCGCAGGACCTCCGCGTTCAAAGCTTCGATCGTTTGTATCGGAGCTTTTACGGTATGCGCCTTGGTATGCGTCTCAAAATTCGCGTATCGTACGGTCACAGTGACAGTGGAATAAGGAAACTGATTTCGCCGCGCGTCGGCAGACACCTCTCGAGCGAGCTCAAGGAGGGTCGCCGTCAGCTCGGCTTGATTGTTCACGTCGCGCATGAAAGTAGTTTGGCGGCCGATGGATTTGGTCTCATGGTCTTCGCTCACCGGACTTAAATCAAGACCGCGCGAGGCGTCATACATCCCCTCGCCCCAGACACCAAACATTTCACGCAAACGAGTTTTTTCAAAAGTGCGAAGATCTTGAACGATCCGAACGCCCGCCTCGAGAAGTTTTGCGGACGACTTGGGTCCGATCCCCGGAATGGCGCCCACGCCCAGCGGATCCAGAAACACTTGAACCTGCTCCGGAGAGACCACTGTCAAACCGTCGGGTTTTTGAAATCCCGAAGCGATTTTGGCGATGAGTTTATTGGGGCCGATGCCCACCGATGCCGAGAGCCGCTCCCGCGTTTTTATTGATTGTTTGATGCAGGTTGCGACCTCCTTGGCTTCAGCGTAGCCCCCGCAGGTTGTTATGTCAAGATAGGCCTCATCCACGCTCACCTGCTGAAATGCGGCGGCGAATGGACGCAAAATCTCCATCACCCGCCGAGAAACTTGGCCATACAGATTGCCATCCACTGGAAGAAAAACCGCCTGCGGGCAAAGTCGGTAGGCCTGGGATATTGGAAGGGAGCTTCGGATGCCAAACTTACGCGCTTCGTAGTTGGCTGTCGACACCACCCCTCTCCCCTGTCCGCCCTGCGGAACAGCTCCGACCACCACCGGTTTTCCGCGAATCGCCGGATTCTCGCGCTCCTCCACCGCGGCAAAAAACGCATCCATATCGACATGAGCGATGATGCGAGGCGACATAGATAGGATTATGTTACCATAGAAGTAGAGTATAAATCTTGGAATATCACTATGCCACAAGAACACGACAACGCCTATTGGAAAAAACTTACCCCCGAGCAATTATACACTTTATCAGCACTGGCTGTGTTAGAAACAAAAAAAATCGGGAAATGTTGGTAGGAAGAGAGTCCTCCTGCTTCATACCTACCACAAGTTCGTCGCCTGTCTTGCCCGGAAGATAGTGGTCAAGCCATACCGCGGCCACTTTTGGCGGAATAATGATGCTTACGCCAGCGCTTTAGTTCCCTCTTTCTTTTTCATTCCCGCCAGCGGGAGGGTGACATAAAAAGTCGTTCCCTTATTCTCTTCGGACTCAAACCAAATTTTGCCGCCGGAGTGGCCAATGATAGATTTGACAATATAAAGACCCAGCCCCGTCCCCTCGGTGTCTTGTTCGCGAACATTATCGGCGCGAAAGAGTTTAGTGAAAATCTTGTCCTGCTGGTTTTTGGGAATGCCATAGCCGGTGTCAGAAACTTTGATGAGTATCGCCCCTTTGTCATTGCGAGCGACCAAAGGGAGCGCGGCAATCTCGCTGCCTTGGGATTGCTTCGTCGCTACTGCTCCTCGCAATGACGATGACTGTAATGATATTTCAATCCCCGCCTTTCCTTTCTCCGGTGTGTATTTTACGGAATTGGACAAAAGATTCTGAAAGACCATGCGCAGGAGTTTCGGATCGGCGTTCAATTTTGGCAGATTGTCAGCATATTTTTGACTCAATTTTAGTGCCTTCACTTTAATCTGCGGTTTCCGTTCATAGCCCACCTTTGCGAGCCATCTCTTGAACGGTTCGGCCTTGGGGGATGGGATTGATTGGATAATGCGAAAAAGGCCTTCCGTATTGGCGCAGTCAGTTTCATATTTTTTGCCGTCAGATGACTCCAATTTCAGTTGTCTACAAATTG
>JBBTTG010000001.1:0-34560 GCA_038064355.1 Patescibacteria group bacterium | reverse complement strand
TAAACCACATGTTCCACCGCTTGTGCGGGTCCCCGTCTATTCCTTTGAGTTTTAGTCTTGCGACCGTACTCCCCAGGCGGGATGCTTAACGCGTTAGCTTAAAGACGGCACTGGAAGGGTCGATACTTCCAATGCCTAGCATCCATCGTTTAGGGCGTGGACTACTAGGGTATCTAATCCTATTCGCTCCCCACGCTTTCGTCCATGAGTGTCAGGTACGTTCCAGCAAACTGCCTTCGCCTTTGGTGTTCCTACCGATATTAACGCATTTTACCGCTACACCGGTAGTTCCGTTTGCCTCTCCCGTCCTCGAGTCTTGAAGTATCACCCGCAGTTCCGAAGTTGAGCTTCGGGATTTGACGAATGACTTTCAAAACCACCTGCGGACCCTTTACGCCCAGTAAATCCGGATAACGCTCGAGGTCTCTGTATTACCGCTGCTGCTGGCACAGAGTTAGCAACCTCTTATTCGCCGGGTACCGTCAGCCTTGCGGCTTCGTCCCCGGCAAAAGCAGTTTACACCCCGAAGGGCTTCATCCTGCACGCGGCGTCGCTCCCTCAGACTTTCGTCCATTGGGGAAGATTCCTGACTGCAGCCACCCGTAGGTGTGTGGGCAGTGTCTCAGTCCCACTGAGGGGGGTCGTGCTCTCACACCCCCTACCCGTCATAGCCTTGGTGAGCCGTTACCTCACCAACAAGCTGATAGGACATAGGCCTCTCCCTAAGTAGCTTTTGGCTTTTAGATGAGAATGACTTGCGTCCCCTCATCGCCATCGGGAATTAGCCCGCCTTTCGGCGGGTTGTACCCGTCTTAGGGGTGAGTTGCCAATGTGTTACGCACCCGTTTGCCGCTGATCTGGCCTTGATGTAATCGCAACCGAATCCGCTCGACTTGCATGCCTTAGGCACGCCGCCAGCATTCATCCTGAGCTAGGATCAAACTCTCAAAAAATATAGAAGAATTCTTGTTGTTCTTGTTGTTGTTGATTGCAACCGCAAAGAGAAGGGCATTCTTTTCGCGGTTTTGGTTCAGTTGTCAATGAACTCTCGATATACACGCCTTTTCAGCGCACTGGCAATTATAAAGGAGGTTTAAAATGCTGTCAAGGGCAACGAAAAGCATTTTAGCGGTAGGCAGAAAAGGACTATTCCCCGTATTTTTTCCGCCACGCTTCGATTTTTTGGTGATCGCCCGAAAGGAGCACTTTTGGCACAGAGAGTTTTTTCTTTTTCCAAACAAATATCTCCGGCCGGGTGTATTGAGGGAATCTTCCGCGGGTTTCTTCGAGGGATTCGCTTTTTCCCAAAACGCCGGGAATGTGGCGTGCGATAGCATCGGTCATCACCATGGCGGGGAGTTCTCCGCCGGTGAGGATATAGGGACCAATGGAAAGTTCTTCGTCGGCAAATTGTTCCGCGACGCGCTCGTCCACGCCCTCATACCGTCCGCAAATGAAAATAATGCGTTTATATTTTGCCAGACGTTTTGCGTCGGCCGCGGTAAATTGTTTTCCTCGCGCGCTGGTGAGGATGATGCGAGTCGCGGATTTTCGTTGATGATGGCGCGGAAGTACGCGGAGCGATTGCAGCGCGCGCGCGATCGGTTCCACTTTCAACACCATCCCCGGGCCGCCGCCATACGGGCTGTTGTCCACGGTGTTATGCTTGTCAGTTGCCCATCGCCGCAGGTCATGCGCGCATATGACAATAATTTTTTTCTTTTGAGCGCGTTTTAGAATAGACTCCTCAAGGTAGGAATCAAAAATGTGCGGGAAAAGAGTGATAATGTCGAATTGCATAGGGAGGCGATTTATTGGCGTAAAAAAGTTGCAAGCAGCGCCACCGGAGCGCCAGCCGCTCCCTTGGCGAGGAAATCTCCCTCTATGGTGGTCATCCGCGGCGCGATATCAAGGTGTACCCAATGAGGGGGCTGTTTTTTGGGATCCGTGGATTCTTTTATGAATTGCCAAAGAAAAACCGCTCCAGTAATGGCACCTCCATAGCGCGTCTTGCCGAGATTGGCGACGTCCCCGAAGGTGCCTTGGATTTCTTGTTCGTATTCTTCCCAGAGCGGAAGCGGCCAAACAAAATCGGAAACCATCTCGCCGGTATCTTGGAGTTTTCGCGCGATTTCTACGCTGGTGGAGAACATCGCCGAGGCACGCTGTCCGAGGGCGGACAGTGACGCGCCGGTCAGCGTGGCGATGTCGATTACAAGGCTTGGGTTGTATTTTTTGGAGTATTCCAGGGCGTCGGCAAGGATGATTCTTCCTTCCGCGTCCGTATTGAGAACTTCAATGGTCTTGCCGGACATGGTTCGCAATATGTCGCCCGGGTGGTAGCTTGATCCGGAGGGCATATTCTCCACCGCGGGCACAAGGCCGATGATGTTTTTCTTTACCTTGAGGCGTGCGAGCGCGGCGATGGTATGAATCACCGCGGCTCCCCCTGACATATCCATGTGCATTTCCGACATACTGTCGCCCGGTTTGAGGTTAAGCCCCCCAGTGTCAAAGGTGACGCCCTTGCCAATGAGCACCACCGGCTTCTCACCCATTTTTCCCTTGAGGTGCTCCATGATAATAAAGCGAGGTTTTTCCTGCGACCCCTTGGAAACTCCAAGGATCCCGCCCATACGCAGTTTTCCCATTGCCTTTTCGTCGAGCGCGTTTACCGAAAAGCCGCATCTTGTGCCTGCATCCTGGGCTGCGTGGAACAGCTTCAAAGGAGTCATGTCTCCGCCGGGGATATTGGCGAGCGCCCGGCAGGCATTCGCTTCTTCACCGATGATTTTTCCGCGCTCAATGGCGCGGGATATCTCTTGCGGATGGAGTTTGGGGCCGCGGGATAAAAAAGTGACCTCCTCCACGGAAAACCATCCCTCTTTGGGCGGTGTTTTGTATTGCGTGAATTCAAAATTAGTCATCTCCGCCTGCGTTGCCAGCGTTTCTGCGAGAGCCGCATGATTCAGGAGGCGAGGGGTGGACGGATGGTCTCCGGCGAGGAAGTCATCGAAGGAGAAGGTAAGAGATTTTATTTTTTCCGTCCGTGCGGTCTGCATGGCCGCGCGGAGGGTACGCAAGAGTTTTCGGTGAGAGGGTTTTGCTCCAATGCCGAAAAGGAGCGCTTTCCTCCCTGTCGGCAAAAAAATAACGTGCGCATACTCTCCACTGAGGTGGGTATGGTACTCAAACGCCTTGATATGGCCTTGCTCCTCTACGGTAAGTTCGCGGTGGAGGGTGTGATGGGAGAGAATAGCTCCGTCGGCCAAGAGGAAAACAAACGAAGAAGAGGGGTTGGTTGTTTTCGAGAGAGATATACGCATACAGGTTATAGATACACCATAAACAAAACCACGGACTTTTTCAAGTCCGTGGTTTTGGATTGTTTTACAATTGTATCTCTTCAAGCTGATCGGTTGGAGTGGCGTCTCGGTTTCGAGGACCGCGGCTGCCTTCCGGTTCGTGGATTTTGAGATTCACGCGAGCGTTGTTCTTGGCGCCCACGATCCTCAAAAGCGTGCGGAGCGCCCGAGCGGTCTGCCCCTCGCGCCCGATCACATACCCCATGTCCTCGGGGTGGATGTGCAGGGTGATGAGGACGCCGCGCTCGTCAATGGTCCGGTCGGCTTTGACATCTTCCGGGTGATTGACGAGGGCTCTCACGGTCTGCTCCACGAATTCCTGGTCAGAAAAGCGTTCTGTCATACATCGTGTACCGTTAAGTCTTAGTGTTTCAGATGACCACCAGTCTGTCGACCTCGCCAGCCCTGGTATGGTTGTATGGTAGTACAAAAGGATTCTCGTGTCAAAGAAAACCCCCAACGATACTGTCGGGGTTTTTGAGAGATGCCATTATGCTCTGTGTGCTATGCGGCGGGGGCGGCGTGAGCGGCTTCCAGTTTCTTGGCGACCTCGCTCTTGGATCGCTTCAGGGTTGTGGTGCTCCGTTTGGCACCAGCGATGATTTTTTGATTGATGAGCAGATTGTGCACCGTTGGAGAAGTGGTTGCTCCTTTCGAGAGCCAATACGTGATGCGCTCGGTCTCAAACTGAATCTGTTTGGTTCGCGGATTATAAAATCCAAGGTTCTCGAGGTAGTCGCCGCGAGTATCCCGTTTCTTTTCGTTGATAATGAGGCGATACATGGGCTCTTTCTTCTTCCCGATGCGCGCCAGACGGATGGTCAACATAGTTCAATACCCCGTATTAAAACATATGGGAGAAAAAGCGTCAAGGGCGCGCTAGTTCCAATCCCTCCTCGAGTTTGATGGAAAGAAGTTTTGATGCCCCGTCTTTGCCCATGGTGACACCATAGAGGAAATCCGCGGCTTGCATGGTGGCGCGGTTATGGGTGACGACGATGAGCTGGGTGCGGGCAGCCAGCTCGCTCAAAATTTTCGCAAATCGCATGGAGTTTGATTCATCAAGCGCCGCGTCCACTTCGTCCAAGAGCAGAAAAGGGGGAGGATTCACCGAAAGGATGGCAGAGATGAGGGCTACGGAGGTGAGGGCTTTTTCGCCGCCCGAGAGCATGCTGATATTCTTTATTTTTTTTCCGGGCGGAGTAGCATGGATTTCTATGCTCTGGTTTTGCAGTTTTGCCTTGATGGCTTCTAACGCGGCGGCACTCTCTTGGGCTTCAGGCGCGGCGGATGTCTGCTCGTCTTCCTTTTCATCTGCGGCTTCGGAGGTGAGAACCAGTTTGGATTGCCCGCCACTGAAAAGGATTTTGAAAAAAGCATCAAAACGTTCATTGATCAGCGCGAAGCTTTCTTTAAACTGGGTTTGGATTTTTACCTCGAGGTCTCGGGCAAGCTCGAGAAGCGATTGAATCGTCTGATCAAGATCGCGGCACTGCGTCTCCAGGAATTCATGCCGTTCTTTGGTCTCGCCGTATTCCTTGATGATTTCAGGATCGATGCCGCCGATCCACTCAAGCTGGCGCTTGAGCCGTTCGATATCAGGCAGGAGGGCTTGCGCTTCCGCGGCGCTCATGGCGGCCGGAAGCTGTTTTATTTCCTCCGCGCGTTCTTTCATTCCCGCGGAGAGCTCCGAGAGGAGGGAGGAGCGGCGCACGTCGATTTTCGCCAACTCGATCTTTATATCGCTGTGGCGGCGTTCTACTTCGCGGCGTTCATTCTGCTTTTGGAAAAATTCTTTTTGCCTGGTGAAAAAGACTGATTTTTGAGATTCTTCCTTGCGGTTTGTATCTGACAGCTCCTTTTGGATGCGCGCGATTTTTGCGTCCGCGGCCTCAAGCTCTTTCCGAAGGGCTTCAAGCGGCGCGGCAGTTTCCTTATTTTCTTCTTCAGTGGGTTCGCTCGATATTCGTGCCAGGATTTTTTCCAGACGCTCTGCGTGGGCGGCAAAAGCGTTTTTGAGGCGGGCGAGGTCCGCGATGCTCTGCGCATTCTCGAGTTCTTTGAGGATATCCTTATACTCGCGGTGTGCGCCTCGCAGGTCTGCCGCGGCGGATTCAATGTCAATTGTTTTTTTCCCACTCTTTGAAACCATGGCCGAACGGAGCGAGAATTCTTTTTCGCGCAGGGTCTGGCGTTCCTCAAGAGCCTGGCGGTATTCCCGTTGAAGGCGAATTACGGTGGCCGATTGGGTTTCTTCTTTCTCGAGTGTCCCCATGGCTTTCTCCGTTTCAAGAATCGCCGCGTCTTTTTGGGCGAGATCGGCCTCCACTTGTTTCAGCGTCTGTTCCCAGCGCGCGCGCTCTTCTTCGAGCGAGCACCAAACGCTTGAGAAATATTTTTTTTGAAATTCGAGGAGTTCTTTCTCGAGAGTTTCTTTTTCTTCGAGGCGTTTTACTTGGCGCGTGAGCGATCGCAGACGCGGTCCGATTTCCTCGAGCAAGAGTTTGGCCTTAGCCAGGTTTTCGCCGGTGGTATCAAGTTTCCGGAGGGATTGGTCTTTTTTTATCTGCAGGTGGCGCACGCCGGTGGCTTCGTCAAAAAATGTTTTTCGCTCCGAGCCGCCCATGAGCAGGAGGTGGTCGATCATGCCTTGTGCCACGACTGAATAACTTTCGCGGCCGACTTTGGCTTTTGTCAGAAGCATCTGGATATCCGAGAGGCGACTCACCTCGCCGTTTAATACATACTCCGAGGTGCCATCGCGATAGAGACGGCGGCCAATTCGGATTTCCGGCCGATCGACCGGAAAAGCCCCGTCCTCATTGTTAAAGAGAAGAGAAACCTCCGCCATGCTCCCATGACCTCGGCTGGCTGATCCAAAAAAAATAACATCCTCGGATTTTTTACCGCGCACGACTTTGGCGCTTTGTTCGCCCAAGACCCAGCGGATGGAATCGGCGATATTGGATTTACCAGAGCCGTTGGGGCCCACCACCGCGGTGATGAGTTGGCGCTCGCCGGTTTTGACGGGAAGCTCGACGGTGGTTTTGTCGGCAAAAGATTTGAAACCTTGAATTTCGATGCGGGTCAGATGCATAGACTGGATTGAAGTATCATACCGGAAACATCGGCGCGATTCAATACGTGGTTCAGGGGTGTCATCTGTATCCGTGCCTCCGTAGCTAAGAAAACGCCGACGGGCTACTCTATTATAAATTCTGCTGAAGAGTAATGGCCACCACTTCTCTGGGCGCGACTCACGGCGTCAAACAACGAAAGCGAATCAATTTCAAAAGCGTTCATAAATGGGATGCTATTTTTAAAGATGGCACAAAATACCGCGATCTGAACGAGATTTTCGTCTTGCAACTCCTTGCAACTCATAGGAGAGTTCGAATCCTCAATGGGTGCGGAACCCGCGCACGTTATGGATTTGGGATGCGGAACCGGCGATACGCTGGCTAAATTTTGTGCACGCGGCATCGGAGTTACCGGAATTGATTTTTCCACTGTTGCATTGCAAGAAGCCGGAAAGAGATTGAGAGCGTGTAAAGAGAAGCTTGTTTTGATTGAAGCCGATCTTGAACATCTGCATAGTTTGAACATGAAAACTCCCGCCGGCACATTATGGCTATGCAAACTCGTTCTCGCCTTCATCAAAGATAAGACGAAATTTCTTGAAGATGTGCGAGGCAAAATGAATGTCGGTGACATGCTTTTTGTTATGACTCCCGTCCTGCATGAGGAAATCCTTTATACAAAGGAAGATAAACCGGGAATCGCCCTACGGCTTGAGGAGGCGGATATCCTCATGTCAACCATCTTCGGTGATAAGCATATGTTCAGTAATGAGTATCCGGGCGAACGCGGTCATATTATTTCGTATCTGGTCAAAAAATAAGGCGGTCGTCATAAAAAAAAGACGGAGGCATCTCCGTCTGTATCCCATAGAGTTACCGCCAACATTGTGGATCGGCCGCCTCCCATCGCCCCGTCACCGAGTAGCTGACAGCCATACATCCGCGACAATAGGCAAGTAAATCACAGGTGACACATTTTCCATCCTTTCGACCTCCCTGTATCGGTTAAGTTTGTCGCCGAGGAAAATGTCATAAAGGCTTTGTTCCGGGACATTCCCAACCGGACTGCGAAAACGTCTACAGGCGTACACATTGCCGTCGGCAAGTATGGTCAGATGTGAAATACCGACTCCACAACCATCAACGATGATGCCCCCAGTATCTTCAGGGTGAAACTTGCCTATCTCGTAAAGGTAGAGGTTCCAAAGATGATCCTTCAGTACGAAGATCGTCCCCCTTCCCTCTAATCTCGTGAATGCGTCCCACATCAATTCCAGGAAAGAACGGTATTCATCCGGAGTAGGAAGGGTGGAAACGTCACCATCGAAGGGGCAATATCTCGCGAATGAAAATACGCGGACTCCCCTCCCCACGACTTTTTCGACCAGCTCCGGCATCTCGTGCATGTTCATGTTTGATACGGTAGACATGATCGCCACGCCAACCCCATTGCGGCTCAATATCCGACACGCATCCACCGGAGATTTATAGGATCCCTTCCTGCGCATCATGTCATGGGTATTCTCAAGTCCATCTAAGGAGAGTTGGAACCTTGTTATGCCTTTTACAACAAGCATTTTGGCAACGGCGTCGGTGATTCCGAATGGATTGCCCATCACATGCACTTTAACGCCACGTTCCTGCAGGTAGTTTACGAGCTTCCAGAAATAAAGATGACGCAGGGGGTTACCACCGGTTCATGAGACGCGCGGTATGACATCGAGCCTCATACATGACTCGACGTAATCGTCGGCGATCGCAAAAAGTTTGCTCGCGTCGATGAAACGCTCCCCTGCAATTTCCTGGGCAGCCAAATCGGAATTGAACAGGTAGCAATGCTTGCATCTTTGTTCGCACTCCGTAGTTAGATGCCACTGTATCGAGAAAACTGGCTTGCTCACTTCCCTCGTCTCCTTACTGTTGATTTTTTAAAAAGCGGGGGGGCGCAAGCGCCCCCAACACGAGCAATGGAATGAGACCATATCAGTCCCACTCGCTACACCCTGTGCAACTGCAGGGGTCTGCCGAGCAGTCACTGGCATGGAAGGCTTTGCCGCCTTCCTTTTTGGTGACATCTTCGACTGTCCGTGGCGCGGACGCATCGATTTTGTCAAACTTTTTGCGCCAATGATTGAACCTTTGCAATACTTCCTTTACGACCGTCTTCATGTGATCCTCCTTTGAGAAAGGGCGATAGACATCAAGCAAAATCATTTTTGCCCTTGTCGTATTTATACGATCACTTAGGGTTGAAATGTCAAGATCTAATCGTTCGAACGATTATGCACGTTGCCTATTTTGCCGTTTTCCTTTAGAATACATCGTTATGGTATCAGAAGCTCTTGCCTATCAAGCGAAGAATATTATAACCTCGGCCACCCGGGTGTGTCTGCCTATGAGCCGAAACCCCGACCCGGATGCCGTGGGCTCGGCCGCCGCCCTGGCACACTGGTGTTTGAGTTTGGGGAAACCCTGCGTTTTATATGTCGCGGGGGATTCCGTACTGGCCCGCCATATCGCGCCACTGGGCGTGGATTGTATTTTTGATGCGGCTCTTTTGCCGCGCGATATCAATGTGGTGGTGACGGTAGATAGCGGAGATCTCGGCTACTCCGGCGCCGCAGAGGTGTGCGCCGTACTCCCGGTATCGCCGACAGTGATAAATATCGACCACCATAAGAGCAATACTCGCTACGGCCAGTGCAATATCATCGCCGAGAAGGCTGCATCCACCACCCAGGTGATTTTTGATCTCTTCAAAAAATGCGGGATGGTCACCTCCCGTGAGATGGCGGAGTGTTTGTTTTTAGGCCTCTTGTGCGATACGCATGGTTTTACCAATCCATCCACTACCCCGGAGGCGCTGGAGATGGCCGGTGAGTTGGTGGGGCTCGGGGCTGATCCTGCGCACTTACAGAAGCAGTGGTTTCGCACGGGTTCACTGCAGTCCTTGCGTGCCCTCGGGAGGGTCTTAGCCGGATCGGGTATGAGTCGGCCATGGCAGGTGGCCTATGCAATCGCGCATGAGCCGAATCGGCCGAGAGAGGGAAACGGAATCTCGAATCTGTTTAACGCTCTCGGGGAAGGGAAGGCTGCCATGATCCTCAAAGAAAGAGAGGGGGGGGTTATCCATTGTTCAATGCGTACCACGCGCGACGATGTGGATTTGGCTGAGCTCGCGCAGTTTTTTGGCGGGGGAGGGCATGCCAAGGCGGCAGGCTTTACCATTAAAGGGGAAATTGTTAGTATAGGGGAAGGTCAATGGAAAATTATATAAAACCAACGGATATGCCAAAATCTCAACTTCTCATTCCTACGGTGATCGAAAAAGAGGCCTACGGCGAACGAGCGTATGATATCTATTCCCGACTGCTTCGGGATCGCATTGTTTTTATTGGAGACTCGATTGACGATCATTTGGCCAACACCGTGATCGCCCAGCTTCTCTTTCTTGAAAGTCAGGACAAGAACAAAGAGATTAAGCTCTATATCAATAGTTCGGGCGGGTCGGTGACGGCGGGGCTTGCGATTTACGACACCATGCAATACATCAAGTCGGATGTCTCGACTATCTGCATCGGCATCGCGGCATCCATGGCCGCTATTCTTCTTGGCGCCGGGAAAAAAGGAAAGCGGTTCGTGTTGCCAAATTCCGAGGTGATGATTCACCAAGTGATGGGCGGCATGGAAGGGCAGGCCTCGGATATCAAGATTCGCGCCGAGCGGATGATGCACATGCGCGACAGGCTCAATAATATCCTTTCGAAGCATACGGGTCAGCCTTTGGCCAAGGTGGAAAAAGACACCGATCGAGATTATTTCATGACCGCCGTGGAAGCGGTGGCGTATGGCATCGTGGATAAAGTGATTACGAAGTAGTGCCTCCATTGCTGTCATGCGAAAATTTATTGCTCACAATGAAAAAGACATGTTGCGGTTTGCCACGGCGTTTGCGAAAACATTGCGCGGCGGCGAAGTGATTTTGCTTGTGGGAGATTTGGGAAGCGGCAAGACCACTTTCGTGAAAGGGCTGGCGCGCGAGCTGGGAGTAAAACAAAAAATAAAAAGTCCGACGTTTTCGGTGATGAATATGTATACCGTGGGGAAGGCCGCGACTCTGCGTCATCTCATCCATATTGATACCTATCGTTTGCCCGGAGTGCGCGCGCTTGAAGATATCGGGATCGGCGATTGGCTCGGGCGCAAAGATTCTGTCGTCGTGGTAGAGTGGGGAGAGAAGCTCAAGCCCGCCTTGCGCGGAAAAAAATATATTGAGATTCGGTTCCATCATGGAAAGAAAGAGGAAGAGAGGGTTATCCGTCTATGAGCGAGCGATTTGAGCGAGCCCAATTTTATCAAGACATTTCCCGGAGGCGCGATATTGCGCCGTTGACCCCGTCGGAGCGCGAGGATTTCCATTCGAGCGCTTTGGAGGTGGTGGAAAACGCCGAAGTGATCCGTTTAAACGGACAATTCATCGGTTCGGGGGAAATTGCCGATGTGTTTACCGGCGTCAAAGGGTCATCTGGGGAGAATATTTGTTTGAAATTTGTGGCGCGACATCCTGCGAAAGCCGCCTACACCAACAGTCTTGAGCAGGAAATGCAGATGCAGGTGAAGGCTTTTGATATCGTACAGGAGGGGAAAAAAGGCGCGCCTATGGCAAAAATTCCCAGGCCGATTGCTTATCTGAAGAGTGAAGGCGGAAGCGAATATCTTGCCATGGAGCGCGTGCGGGGCAAGACATTGTACCGCATATTGCTCGAGCGGATGGCCGAGCAGATGCCGGAATATCTTTATTTGCCGGGCATGCGGCGTGAGGATATTTCGGCATTAAGTGATGAGGATATTGAAAGGATGGTGATTTGGGATTATTTAAAAGCACAACAGAGGACGAGAAAAGAGCTGTATAATATAATCTTGAAGCGGCTGGAAGAAAAACCTTTTCTTTCTGTGGGTATTGTTAAGAAAGTGCGCAACGCCATCAACGCGTTACATGGGGTGCAGTTTTATCACCGTGATCTCCACGAGAAGAATATCATGGTGAGCGACGATTTGACTGATGCGTATCTTATTGATTTCGGCAGCGCGAGTTCCGGCGAGTATAGCTCTCCGAGTGATGCTTTCGAGGTGGACAAGTCGGGAGAAGAAATACGATTTTTGGACGATAAATATATTTTAACCGTTTTGGATCACATGACGGTGAAAGCTTGACAAAGGCTTTTTTCTGTGGTACAACCCGTGCGACTGGCAAAACGCTATCAAAGAAAGGAGGAGCGCGCTATGGACATCATTTACGCAGAATCGTTCATTGAAGAAGTGCAGACGCTCCTTAGGGAGCGGCAGAACGTGATCGCCGAGTTTGATCACGGCATCCTGGTTGCCGGTACCTCCGGCACGCTCAAAGGAATGGCGGTCTATGATCCGAAGGGAGAGGAACTCCACGCGAAGCGGGATATGCTCACCCGGTTTCGGAAAGCCGCTAAAGACAACAATGTCGGCCTCACAATGCCGTTTGATCTCATGCGGGAGCTCGGCTGTCTTGTGATCGACGCCCCCACACAGGAGCAGATCATCGCTCTCCGCACCCTCACGGTGTAACAGAGGTGCAACAAGCAACTTTTCGTTGCAGCCGCCCGGCTCGTCTGGGCGGCTTTTTCTTTTTGACAATTCATAGCAGGGTTTGTAAGGTATGAGACAGGAGGATCGTTCGTTTCCAATTCATTCACCGTTCACCATGGAGATACGACATGGAAAACACGCAAGTGCTCGCCAAGATTGCCGATCTTATTCGGCTGTCAAACTGGAAGATGGTTTTTGCCGCTCAATCGGGACATTTCGGCGGCGGGGCTTCAATGGCGGAGATTCTCTCCGTATTGTACTTTGGCGAATTTCTCAACTATCGCCCGCGTGAACCGAAGTGGCCGTTGCGCGATATCGTGATTACTGAAGGGCATCTATCAGCGGCGTTTTACAGCGTCCTGCGGCTTGCCGGTTATGACATTTCCGAAAAGGAGATGGCGGCATGGCGCTCGATTGTCGGTGCAAAGCTTCAGGGACACATTGAGGATGGAGTCAGTGGCGTCGAATACACCGCCGGCCCGCTTGGGAAGACACTTTCCTACGGCGTCGGCGAGGCATGGTACGCGAAACAGAAAGGGACACCACGGCGTGTGTTCGTGATTATGGGCGACGGGGATAATCAAGAAGGGCAGTATAAAGAAGCCGCGGTGCATGCCGCCAGACTCGGCCTTCAGAATCTCGTGGTCATCTACAACTACAACGGCAAGCAGATCGAGGGATCGGTGAGCCGTGTTGATGCGACGGATCCCGTGGCGCTGTGGACTGCCTATGGATTTCATTGCATCCTGGTGGAAAACGGGCACGATGTCGCCGCGCTCTGCAAGGCATTTGAGGAGGCATTGGCACAGGGTGACTCTCGCCCAAAGATCATCATCGCTCAAACGATCAAAGGGTATGGTGTGACTTGTGCGTCTTCCAAAAAGGATGGAATGCACGGTTCGGTACCAACGCCCGACGAGTATGCTCAAGGCATAATGGAACTCAATGTAAACCTCGCAGGATTTAATGAGACGGCGTTTATCGATTGGCGTGTTGACCGTCCGATGCCCGGACATAACTCCCCGCGACCGATCCGTGTGGTGGCGTCAAAAGTGGCATCGGTGTGCGAAGACAGATCGTCGACGTATAAAGTCGGATCCAAAATCGCTACGCGGATTGCGTTCGGGCGGGCTCTGGTTGAGCATGCCGAATTAGACACGCATATCATCGCCATGAGCGCGGATCTTACGAAGTCCGTGGGAATGGGAGATATTGAAAGACTTTTTCCCGATCGTTTTGTACCCATTGGCGTCACCGAGGCGCACATGGCCGGATTCGCGATGGGCATCGCCAAAGACGGAAAGGCGATTGCGGTGACGGGGACTTTTGAGGCTTTTCTCTGGGAGATGTCGGCGCAATTGCGTTTGGCCGCGATGATGCGAGTGCCTGTTATTTGCGCTTTCACGCATTCCGGCATCGGTGTGGGAGAGGATGGGGCGACACATCACTCGCTGATGGCGCCGATCTTTTACCGCGACCTGCCGAATGCGCATTGCTTTGAACCCTGCGATGCCAATGAAACCGTGGAGGTTGTCGCGGAAGCCATGCGCCTTGCTTGTATTGGTGACTACGGGCCTATTTTTTTGCGGCTCACTCGGCAGGATGTCCCGGTGATCAACCGCGGACATGCTCCGGACGCCGCAAGCGGGGCGTATGTCGCGCGTGAAAGCGACGACGGCTCGCCGAGGGTCATCGTGGTCGCAAGCGGCGCACTGCTTGTCAACGCCGTGCTCGCACGGGATGAGCTGGGCGACGTGCCTGTCCGTGTGATCAATGTGACCTCGCTCTCGCGTTTTGCCGGCGGCCGGTGCGCTACGAGCACGATGTTTGACAATGGCGTGCCGGTGGTGACGTTCCATGACGCCACCCCCGAGTGTTTGGGCGACGCGGTTCTGCGTGAGCTCAATCGGCTCGGCATCCATGCGCCGGTGCACACTTATGGTGTTGAAGGTTTCGGCCCGGGAAGTGGCCGGTTGGAAGACCTTTATTGTGCGCAGAGGTTTGATGTGAATGCGATCATTTGTCGAGTGCGGGAGTTCCTTGTGTAGGGCATTTACATTTTCGAATGATTCACCGAGCAACAAAACAGCCCTGCACTCCATTTGGAGCAGGGCTTTTTTTATGTATTGCTTGCGCGATGAGATTGTTCCCTTTAAAAATATTTTCCACCGGTAATCTCGAATTTTTTCTTTTCAAGGGTTACTACCATGTACCAACCCCAGGAGACGGTTTTGTCGTCTTTACCCACGAAATCGAACCAGATTTTTGGGAAAGTCTTTCGGTCGAGCCAGCGTTCCGGTTCATCCGAGGCGGGATCCACGATGATGATATGCTGATCGGTAATACTTACCACCACGCTGTAATGATCGTCATCGCGGTCAAACCAGCCGATGATGACCGGCAGTTTTTCCTTGACGACAAAGTATTCGAGCTCTTCCACGGTACCCTCGTCTTTGGCAAAAACAAATCCGCCGATCTCTTTTGCCGCGTTGATCATGCCCTCATGCTCGGTACCCATGCCGCGCTCAAGTCCGGCTGCCGCCGACGCGAGTCCCGCAAGGTCGCTTTCCGAAAAATCCTTGCCGAAGTGAGACAAGAGAATTTTCAAAGACGCCGGGCCGCAGAGTCCGGTGCTTTGGAGGTATTTTTTGACTGCGATTTTTTCAGAATTCATACAAAGTATTTCCGGATGATATTTTTGTCCGCAAGATTACCCCGGGTATAAGAAGCGTCGCCCGGATACTTGCCCACGCCATGCTTGCGGCGCATTTCTTTATCCGCCACGGTGGCATATTCATGCGCCATGTCGTAGGATTTCCCTTTGGCCATCAGCTCGCGTTCCACTTCTTCATGATGGAGGATGTAGGAAATTTCGTGAGGGTCCATTTTTGCATCAAGCCAGATTTCGTTTTTTAGTATGTAGCGGTAGACAAGATCATGCCCCCCCAAAATAAACTCGGGGTCAAAATACCTCCGAATGACGATTCCGTCAACCATGCGGACTGTGAGTTTTCCGCGGCGTTTGGTGTGTTGGACGTATTTGGGCAATGCTCCTTGCGGACGAAAATGCTTTTTAGCCAATGCGCGCAATTTTGAGTAAGGGAGCTTTTCGTTCGCGCGCATGAATACGTCAAGCTCGAGGAGAAAATCTTTTTCATCTTTATACCGCGCGTCTATCCAGATTTCGCCCTTGGGGATGTAGAATTTGGGAGAGAAGGAAGCGATGGCGCTCGAATGCGCGTGAAAAATGCCAAAATCGTCGTCCAGCGTATTGCGGATGAGAAACCCGTCCACGAAGCGAATTTTTCCCGTTTTCTTTTTCATGGTTCCATCATAGCACAAACAAAAAACCCCGACAGCAGTGTCGGGGTTTTTTGTTTGAAGGTAATTTGAGACTGTAGAAAAATTATTTTTACTGTCATTCCCACGAAAGCGGGAATCCAGTTCCGGAATAAAACGATCGACGATTCTGGATCCCCGCATGCGCGAGGATGACAAACGGGTGCGTAAAGAGCGTTTTTCTACAATCTCAATTTATTCCGCTGCTTCAAAAACTTCTTCCACGGAGGTGGTGCCATCTAATGCTTTGAGGAGGCCGTCTTGAACCATGGTAACCATGCCGTTTTTGACGGCGATTTCCTGGATCGCGTATTCCGAGATTTCTCCGGCAAGTATTTTGGCTTCGATTTCTTTGTTCATGGACATGACTTCATAGATACCGACCCGGCCTTTGTAGCCGATGTTGAAACAAGAATCGCATCCCTTGCCGCGATAGAAATGGAGATTATCCATGTCAACTTGATGGCCGGCGTTTGCGGGGATAGCCGACAGAGTTTTTTTAACGCGCGTGAGCATCGCTTCGTCGAGCCAGACTTCTTCTTTGCAGTTGTCGTGAATGCGGCGCACCAAACGTTGGCCGATGACGGCGTTGAGCGCAGGGGCGAGCAAGAACGGCTTGGCGCCCATGGAGAGAAAACGGGGAATGGCGCCCGCGGCGCTATTGGTGTGAATGGTGGAAATGACCAGGTGGCCGGTGAGGGCGGCTTGGATGGAAATTTCCGCGGTTTCAAGATCGCGGATTTCTCCCACCATCACGATATCAGGATCCTGGCGCAGAATGGAGCGCAGTCCCTTGGCGAAGGTGTAGTCGCGGGAGTGGTCAATCTGGCTTTGGGAGATTCCCGCCATGCGGTATTCGACGGGGTCTTCCAAGGTGATGATTTTAGTTTCTTCGTCATTGAGTTTGTTTAAAACGGCATAGAGTGTCGTCGTTTTTCCAGAGCCTGTTGGGCCGGTGGTGATGATCATGCCGTTCGGGCGCTCTACCTCACGCTTGAGGTCTTCAAACGATTTGCCACGGAGGCCCAAATCCTCAAACGCGAGACCGGTGGCCGTGCCGCGCAGGAGACGCATCACGATAGATTCGCCGTAGGCCGTTGGGATTGTGGAAACACGCACATCCACTTTTTCTTTTGTGAGATAAATCGTGAAACGGCCGTCCTGCGGAATATCGGAGACGTTGATCTTGAGGCCGGAAATGAGTTTGATGCGGGAAGTAATTTTGCTGAATTCTTCTTTTGGGAGCGTGGCGACCTTGTGCAGGATGCCGTCGATGCGCAGGCGGGCGACGACCGTTTTTTCTTCGGCTTCGACATGAATATCCGAGGATCGAGACTGCAAAGCCGCGGCCACCAGCATGGTAACCACGCTTGAAGTGTCCGTGCCTTTGAGCCTGCTCGCCAATTCATCAAACGATCGGAATTCCTCCCCAAACTGTTTCAGGTCTCCCTCGGTGATTTCAACGCCTTTCACGATGATGCGCGGCGAGGGGAGTTTGTCGTAGAAGGCGAAGGTATGGCTGAAGCTGTCTTCGCTGATGGCATAGATGGATCCTTTCCCGTGGACGCGTTCGGCGATCTGAAATATGACTTCTTGGATTTCCGGTGCTTCGGGACGCACGGCGCCTACGCGGAATTCATGTCCGGAATAAAGAAAGCAGACCACTTTGAATTTTTCCGCCTGCTCTTTGGGGATGAGTACCAAAGCCTCGGGGCTTATCGGGAAGCCGCGGAGGGAGATATAAGGAAGGCGAAGGGTTTTCGCGCGTTCCTCGGTTTCAATTTCTTTTTGCTTGAGGTCAATTTCATGCATTTTGGTCTCGAACTTTTCAGTCGGGCCATCCTGCATGAGGGGTTTTTGGGGCATACAAGATTACCGCGGGTGGTGAAAGACGCGGATGAGTTTTGCGAGAGCGTTTCCGGACATGAGCCGTTTGAAGAGGAGCACCCAGGCGGCGAACTGGAAGGTGGTGAATGCCGCGCCCATAGTGATGCCCGCCGCAACGATGAGGATGGCTGCCGGGGTGGCGAAGATAAAAAACCAGAGCATGTGACCGAGCGAGGCCGTAATCATCCAGAGCAACATGAACGGCATCAAGAGGACGAAGAGAATGGCGACAAAGGTGATACCTACGAGAATCCCCACCCCGTAGAGGATGACGGCCATCTCAAGGCTCAAGAGCCAGTTTTTGTAAAAAATTTTTGTTCCGGCCACCGCCGCGTCCAAGGGTTTGATGCCGTGGAGCATTACAAGGGAAAGGGCATAGTTGATAATGAAAGTGAGCGAGAGCGCGACAATGACCATGAGGATGAAAAGCGCCGAGAAGAGGATGGACTGCGCTACGGAATCTCGCGGCGCGACATACGCGGCAAGGCAGGTGATGCCAAAGATGAGCGATCCCCAGATGATCTTACCCGCGATCGAGATGCCGAAGATGCTCCAGAAGCGCTGCGTTCCATTGGTCCATGCCTGCGACAGGGAAGTGGTTTTTCCTCGGCTTGCCGCGTCTACGGCGCTGATGAGTCCGCCGCGGCTCGCGGTCGTTATCCAAACAATAAACCCGAATATGGCAACTCCGATGACCAATCCAAACAGCGAAGCCGCCGAGATGCCACCACCCACGGATGGTATTTGCCACCACATAGGCTGTCCGCCTATTGAGGACGGAGAGAAAAGCGGCGGATTGAAGAACGCTTCGGCGATGTTTTGGGTAGCCCAGAATGAAGCGAACGCGCCCAAGAGCCAGAGCGGCTTAAAGCGCCAGGTGATCTCCCATGCTTCTTTGAGAATCTGACGATGAACCGAAAGTGCTTGTTGCATATCCTCCTGCGAAGTAAAAAATTAAAAAGATTGTTTTTCCATTTTGTTTCATGTTCCCTTGACTTCCCTCAGGGAATTTTCTATACGCTACACGCTACTCCCTACCCGCTTCCCCTCTATGCCGCCTGGGGAGAGATTTTCATTTTTCTCGCGGCGAGCTTGGCTTGCGAAGCGGCGTCGGCTGGATATCCCGGTGGTGAAAACAGCGCCTCGAAATCTTCCTGCTCAATGGTTTCTTTCTCCATGAGTGTCTCGGCGATGACATCAAGACTCGATCGTTTTTCGCGGATGACGCGCGCGGCGGTTTCTTTGGCATCCGAAATGAGCCGATCTATTTCCCCGTCGATCGCTTCCGCGAGCTTCTCGCTGTAGTTGCGTTGTTCCGCGATGTCGCGTCCCAAGAAAACCATTTCATCATGGTTTCCAAAAGTCCGCGGCCCCAATTTTTCTGACATGCCATACTCCGTTACGAGTTTTCGCGCGAGTGATGTCGCCATCTTGATATCGTTTGAGGCGCCGGTGGTGATGTCTCCAAAAATGGTTTTTTCCGCGACCTGCCCGCCAAGCATTACGGCGAGTTCATCAATAAAATGAGCGCGCGTCTGCAGGCGGCGGTCTTCAAGTGGAAGCTTGAGGGTGTACCCCGCCGCTCTCCCGCGCGAGATGATGGAAACCTTGCGCACGGTGTCGGCGTTGGGGAGTTCGTGGGCCACCAGCGCGTGGCCCGCTTCATGGTAGGCGGTGATTTTGCGCTCTACTTGTGAAAGAAGATGGCTCTTACGCTCGGGGCCGAGCAAGACTTTTTCGATGCTATCAAGGAGCTCGTCCATGCCGACCTGTTTTTTGTCTCGGCGCGCGGTAAGAATCGCCGCTTCATTCAAGAGATTGCCAAGATCGGCGCCCGAGAAGCCTGGAGTGCGTTCGGCAATGGTGCGAAGATTGACTTCTTTCGCGAGCGGTTTGTTGAGGGCGTGGATTTTGAGGATGGCCTCGCGATCATTGATGTCGGGTGCGTCGAGGACGATGCGGCGGTCAAAACGACCGGGGCGCAGGAGTGCCGGATCCAGAATATCCGGACGATTCGTAGCGGCAATCATAATAATACCGGCGTGCGGGTCAAAACCGTCCATCTCTACGAGAATTTGATTGAGTGTTTGTTCCCGTTCATCGTGGCTGCCGCCCAGGCCCGCGCCGCGCTGTCTGCCCACAGCATCTATTTCATCCACAAAGATAATGCAGGGAGCGGATTTTTTCGCTTTGATAAAAAGATCCCGGACGCGCGCGGCGCCAACCCCGACAAACATCTCCACGAATTCAGAACCGGAGATATGGAAGAAGGGGACGCCTGCTTCGCCTGCCACGGCTCGCGCGAGCAATGTTTTCCCGGTGCCCGGCGCGCCCATCAAGAGGACACCCTTTGGGATTTTAGCTCCAAGGGAAGTGAATTTTTTCGGGTTTTTCAAAAATTCCACCACCTCCTGGAGTTCTTCCTTGGCTTCTTTGACGCCCGCCACATCCGCAAAAGTGATGCTTTCTTTTGAATTGGCGGGTGCTTGTTTTACTTTGGAATCTCCAAAAGACATCGCGCGGCTGTTGGCGCCCTGCACCTGCCGCATCATGAAGTACATGACCCCGCCGATGAGCAGGAAGGGGATGAATATGGGCAACAGGATGCCCGCCCAATACAAGAACCCGCTCTCGCGCTTGACGGTAATCTTCACCGTTTGGATTTTTGAGCCCTCAATTCCGTAGTTGCGGAGGATGCTTGTCAGCGCTTCACCATTCTCCTTTACCGCGGTTTCTTTCTTGTCGTCGGTCAAGGTGATGGAGAGTTCATCGCCGCTGATGTCGATATTTTTTACTTCGCCGTTTTGGATTTGGGAAGCCAAGGTCGACATGTCCACCTTGGGCGGCTCTTCGCGGCGCATGTCAATGGAGGCCAAGACGCCCGCGATGATGAGCATGGCGGCCAGAAACAGGAAGAAGTTTTTGAGAATCATTTTCATGGGTGTGGGATTAAAAGCGTAGCTGCATTCTCTCTATGATTATCTCTGAAAAACAACCACTCTGCAAGTCTGTCCGGCATGATATCGGGGGATATGAAAGAAACGCCCCGCTTGGGCGAGGCGCGTCTTGATTATTCAGCCGGTTTTTCTTCTTTCGTTTCAGGCGTCGCCGTTGCGGCAAGCTCGGTTTTTTCTTTTTGCTCTTCCGGAGCTTTCTGCGAGAGGCCGAGTCGGTGGGCAGTGGGCTCGATCGAGGTGATGTGAAATTCGAGCACATCCCCGGATTTCACCTTGCTCTCTAACTTCTCGCCCGGGGCGACATCAAGCTCCGAGACGTGCGCTAGGCCGTGGATTTCCGGATCAAGCTCCACAAAGAGCCCGAAGGGGTTCACCTTGAGCACCTTGCCCTGGACCTTCTGTCCAATCTGGTAACGCTCGCTCACTTTCTTCCATGGATCATCAACCAACGCGCGCATGGAGAGGAATATTTTGGAGCCGTCGATATTGATGATTTTGGCGCGAATGGTGTCGCCGACTTTGAGCACGTCGGACGGGTGGTCGAGTCTTTGCCACGCGATTTCAGAGATATGGGCAAGACCCTCGATGGAATCGAAAGCGATAAAGGCGCCGAAGTCGGCAATGGCCGTCACCTTGCCCTCGATGAGGTCATCCACTTTATATTTTGACAGCAGGCCGCGCTGCTCTTCTTCCCAAACGCCCTTTTCGGAGAAGATAAGTTTTTTTTCTTTCTCATTGGCGTCGAGTACCTTGGCTTTTAAAGTTTTCCCGACAAACAGTTTGAGCTGTTCAAGTATTTTATTCTTGTCGCCGCCCGGAACACGCGGATAGTGCTCCGGCGCAAGCTGGGAAACCGGGAGAAATCCAGGAAGATTCGACCCCGAAGAGACCATGAGTCCACCACGATTGGCATCCAATATGCGCACCGCGACGATTTGGCCGCTCTGTTTGAGTTTCATGATTTCTTCCCAGGCGCGCCGCTCGCCGGTAAAGCGCATGGAAAGCTCCACTTCACCGCGTTCATTCTCGAGTTCCACGACCGTGGCCTCGACTTCTTTATCGATGGCCAAGTCCGGGTAGAGCGCCCGGGTGCTGATCATCTCCAGTCCGCGGATGACGCCGGTTTTAAAGCCCGGAATATCAATCCGCATCTCGTTTTTTGCTAAAGAAAGTATAATGCCCTTGATGATGTCCCCCATCTTTGGAATGTTGGTGAATTCTTTGTTCAAAAGGAGTTTTTTGAGCTCCTCGTTGCCGGTAGACATCGGTGATATATCGTTTTTCATACGTTGTTTTTTTCGTTATAACCCGCGTCCGTACGGCGCAGAATTTTTCTGAAGGTTAAGCCCTTCTTAAAGAGAAATGGAGTTAATTATGGTATGGGCTATAGTAGCGGAGATGGCTCAAAAAAGCAAGACTTTCACAACCGGCGCTTAGTCCTCTGACGCGGGTGTTCGATCCGGTCCGGGCGATGCCTTACGCGCTGACGGGTGTTTCATTTTTTCTTATGTAGGACTTACGCGCTTCCGCCCGGGAGTCCTGTAATTGTGGAACTTCCCATGGCGGAAGCCACAGGGGTTTGACCAATCTCTTCGTTAAAAGGCTCTGCTCTTGCTCGCCGTAGCTCTACTACGCCTCGCAACATCCTCGCCTTTTGCCTCGACCTTGGTCAAACGCGTAAGTCCTATTATGTTCATGCAAGCAACGCTTTACCCAATAAAAAAAGAACCGACCTGTCCGCCTCGGGCGGATGGGTCGGTTTGTCGTTGAATGCTTGGCGCTAAAGAGCGGTGGGGTATTCGCCGCCAAAACAAGCGTAGCAAAAGTCGCATGGAGCTCCTCCGTTTTGGCGCACGGCTTCCTCCAGGTCGGATATTTGGAGATACGTCAGAGAGTCGGCTGTCGTGGCGACGGCGATCTCCTCAACGGTTTTTTGGGTGGCAATCATTTCTTTGGTGGTCTTCATGTCAATGCCGTAGTAACAGGCGGCGCGGATCGGGGGAGAGGCGATAAAGAGATGCACTGTCTCGGCGCCGGCGTTTCGGAGCATACCCGTGATTTTTTTGGAAGTGGTGCCGCGGACGATGGAATCGTCAATGACGGCCACCCTTTGCCCCCGCAGAATCGCCCGTACAGGGTTGAATTTTTCCCGCACGCTGTCCTCCCGCCGCGCTTGCCCGGGTTCAATGAACGTTCTGCCGGTGTAGTGGTTTCTGGTCAAGCCGTATCCATGACGGATGCCAGCTGTTGCGGCAAAATTTACCGCCGCGGCGTTGCTTGAATCCGGCACCGGGATAACAAGATCAACCTTGAGACCATCTCTGCCGGCAAGGATTGCGTAGTATCCGGCCAGTATTCGTCCCAGTGTTTCCCGGAATTGATACACGCTGATGCCAAACATCACGCTGTCCGGCCTGGCGAAATAAATCAACTCAAAGACGCAATGCCGGCAGAATGGCCGCCTGGTTGCTTGGAATGACTGCGGCTGTCGGCCGGGTTCAAAAACGACGACTTCACCCGGAGCGATTTCGCGGATATCATCCAGAGCCAGAACGATTTCCAGGGCGCAGGTTTCTGAAGCCACGAGCCATGTATTCTCGCGCCTGCCCATGACCAGCGGCCTGATACCCATGGGATCGCGAAAAGCCACAAGTTTTCCATTCAAGAGAAGCAGGGCGGAAAAGGATCCGATGGCGTCTGCCATCAAAGAGCCGATGGCGTCGGACAGATTTCCGCCGACGACCATGAGATGGGCGATAAATTTCGCCAGCAGTTCGCCGTCATTGTCTCCTTCAAACCGAACACCGTCTTTTACCAAGCCGGAACGCAGTTCTTGGTACGAGGAAGGGACGATGTCGCCGTTGCCGCAAAAAGCCAAAGGAATATCGTCAACAAGATGGGGTTGGGTGTTTTTCAGACGGGGATCGCCGGTCGTCGGGTATCGGGTATGGCCGATGGCGATATTTCCCGGCAGTTGAGCCATGGCATCAGGGGTAAACACCTCCTTGACATACCCGGCGCCTTTTTGTACCCGGATTAATTTCCCACTGCTCGTGGCAATGCCGCAGGCCGTCTGGCCGCGATGCTGAAGCTGATAAAGCCCGTCGCGACAAGACTCGGCGGCCTTGTCAAAGTCGCAGACTCCGAATACTCCGCACATGTGCTTTTCTCCTTTCAGCCGTCGGCTCTTTTAAGCCGACCGCTGTTGTCAAAGGGCATTGGCTACTTATGCGTAGCGCGATTTTACCTTAGAGACCCCTGCAAAACTCCATTTCTACTGCGATTTCCAAATTTCGCCTGCAAAATCGCAGTAGAAATGGAGTTTTGCAGGGGTCTCCTTACTCTTTCTTGGAGTCAGACATCTGACGCAACTGATGCAACGGACAAGAGTAATATATCCGTATGCAAGCCAAAACACAATACAGACACCCACTGTGTGTGCCCCGTGGAATGTGAAAAGAAGAATGGAAGAGTAACGCGGGAAAAATTTAAGAAAAAAGACCCGCGGGTGGCATACCGTTGGGTCTACAGGACGTGCTCATTCTATACCACTCGTTCTATATGAGCGGGTAGTCTTTGTGGCAATCGGGGTCGTGCTTGCTCAATTGGGCAAGCAACTTGATGCCGTGGATTTCTTTGTCCTTGGCATCGAGAGCAAAAAATTTGCAATCTTCGTGCCCGATGCGAACGCGAAAACGGGTATTGTGAAACACTTTGCCATAGACCATGGCGACTCCCCCCGCTTTGTATCCGACCCTGTATCCGCCTTTTGCCGCTTCCTCCGGCACCCCAAAGACAATATGCTCCCAGGAGAACCATAGGAGCCACAGGTGGTTCCACCACCGAGTTGGCGGTTGACTCGGGTCGCCCGCGGCGAGCGTTCCCTTGATGGGATTCCGCCGCGATGTATGAATTTTTTTCCATCCGAACATGGAGACCTCCTTGCCTCATCGGATGAGGTGGGTGCAGGGGAAACGAACGATTCTGTGCAAGAGTATAGCACAAAATACGCCCCTTGTCAAGAGACGCAGGAAGCGTTATTATCTTAGAATATGCAGAGGCATCCGCACCATTTTACCCTTGAAATCCTGCGCAATCTTGTTGTCAGTGCTCCGGGGACGTTTCCGGCCGATCGCCGCGTCGCTATACTTGCGGAGTGCGACGCGCTTGTCGCGGATCCAAAGTCACGGCTTGAAGAGATTGAGGGAAAAATCATGGAGTTTGGCAAGGAAATATGGCCATACCGCAAGGCGTTCGATGATCTGCATGACCGGTACAGCAAATCAAAAGAAGAGGCTTTGATGCGGGAAAAACTTGATTCCGGCACCCTTTCCAAGATGCTTGAATTCACGCGCGACGGCGGGCGTCTTGAGGATGTGCGGCATGGCGCCCTGCTGGAAGAATCTTTTGACCCCGAAGAAAAATTTGCCATCGGACAGGCGTTGCTCGCGGCTCATGAGACGGTAAAAGAAGAGCTTGAAAAGCAGTGCGCCGGAGAAAAAAAGGCGGAATTCGAAGAAGTGGTCAAGCATTATCAAGGAGTGAAGGAAAAATTGATCAACCGGCTCGACACCCTGCGTGGCATGGGAGAAGCAAGTCCGAAATGGGCGGGAGAGATTTCGGAAAAGGTGCGCGCGTTTGAAGAAGGGTTCGGGTTTATGGGCAGGGAGTTTACCCGGGAGGATATAAACGGCGCGATTGAATATTATAGAGATGTAATTGAAGAAACCGAGAAAGAGTAACGTTTATGAATATTTTTTGGTACGGATTTTCCTGCATACGCATTGAAACAAAGACAGCCCAAGGGGATGCCTCGCTGGTTACGGATCCTTTTGACGCGAAAGCCGGCGGACTCAAGCTTCCTCGCGCGCTCAAGACCGACATCGGTCTTCTGTCCGCGCCCGTTTCAAAAGAAACGCGCGAAATTTTTGCTCCGGCGGAAGAGGGAAAGGACGTTTTTTTTATCGACAGTGCCGGCGAGTTTGAAAAAAGCGGTATTTTCGTCTCCGGTTTTCGGGCGGGGGATGACCCTCGGACCATCTATATGATTGAGGCCGAGGATATTCATATCTTGTATTGCGGAGCGCTTTCCAAACCTCTCTCGGACGCTGACCTTGAAAAGATTGAGAATATTGATATTCTCATAGTGCCGGTGGGCGGACATGGGGTAATGAGCGGAAAAGAAGCCGCGGATTTTGCGAACGCGCTTGAGCCGAGAATCGTGATTCCGGTGCAGTATCATCTTCCCGGAGTCAAAGAGGATCTCGACGGAGCGGAGGCGTTCATAAAAGCCATGGGAGGCAAGGCGGAGGAGCCGGTGGCGAAACTCAAAATCAACCGCAAAGACTTGCCAGAGGATACGACAAAGATCGTTTTGCTTTCCCCCGCCGTCTAAGATTTTTCGCCCATGGAAAACGTCGCGCAGAAGAAGATGTTGCTGGTGCTTGGCGTGGCCGTGGTGGCAGGTGCGGTATTTTTTCTCCGGCTTTTTACCTGGCGTCTCGAGGTGGCGCACATGGCCTCGCGCGCGGGAGATGGTAGCACCGCGCTTGGCGGGATTGAAAAGCAGTGGGAATCCATCAACACTTCGATCGATGAGGCTCGGCGTGAAGTAAAGATATTGAAGCCCTCGCCGTCCGTTTCGCCATCCGAGGTGCAAGGCATTAAAAAGATGATTGAAAATTCAGCAGACAACCATTTCTAGTTTATGGCACAGCAAAAGCTTCCCGCCGCGGCGGGAGTTGGAAAAATAGAAGAGCGCTCCATCGTGAATGAGATGCAGGATTCGTATCTCGATTACGCGATGTCGGTTATTATTTCCCGCGCTTTACCCGACGTGCGCGACGGCTTGAAGCCGGTGCACCGCAGGGTACTCTATGCCATGTGGAGCTTGGGGCTCAAGCCCTCCGCCAAGTTTAAAAAATCCGCATTCGTGGTCGGTGAAGTGATGGCAAAATATCACCCGCACGGCGACGTGGCGATTTACGATACCCTCGTGCGTTTGGCGCAGGATTTTTCGATGCGTTTTCCGCTCGTGTGGGGGCAGGGAAACTTTGGCTCCCTGGATGGTGACGGCGCGGCCGCCATGCGTTATACCGAGTGTAAGCTCGCGCATATTACCGAAGAGCTTTTGGTTGATATCGAAAAAGATACCGTGACTTTTGCGCCAAACTACGACGGCTCCTATCAAGAGCCGCGGGTTTTGCCGGCCAAACTTCCGAACCTGCTTTTGAACGGAACGGTGGGTATCGCGGTCGGCATGGCGACCAATATCCCCCCTCATAATTTAGGGGAGCTCTGCGACGCGGTGATGTATCTTATCGAAAATCCCGAATGCAGCGGGGACGATTTATTCGCCCTGGTTCCCGGCCCTGATTTTCCCACCGGCGGAATCGTGTATGGGAAAGAAGCGCTCCGTCAGGCTTATGCCACGGGGAGGGGTTCGGTGGTGGTGCGCGGCAAGGCGGAGATTGAGGAAGGAAAGAATGGATCGAGGATTGTCGTTCACGAGATTCCGTATGGAGTGAACAAGGCGGATCTTATTTCCCATATTGCCGACCTGGTGCGCGACAAAAAATTGGAGGGTATTCGCGATCTGCGCGATGAATCGAGCCGCGGGGTCGTGCGGATTATCGTTGAGCTCAAGCGCGACGCGTATCCGAAAAAAGTTTTAAACCAGCTTTATTCGGCGACCACTCTTCAGAGCGCTTTCCATTACAATCTTTTGGCGCTCGTGGACGGCATCCAGCCGAGGGTTTTAAATTTGAAATCCATTCTTGAGGAGTATCTGAAGCATCGTACGGAAGTAGTGCGCCGCCGCACCCAGTACGACCTCAACAAGGCCAAAGACCGCGCGCATATCCTTGAGGGATTGAGGATTGCCATTTTGCATATCGATGAAGTGATCGCGATTATTAAAAAATCCCAGGATCGCGCCGAGGCCAAAGTGAATCTCATCAAAAAATTCAAACTCACCGAGCCGCAGACGGAGGCGATTTTGGACATGCGGTTGCACCAGCTGGCTAATCTTGAGCGCTTGAAAGTCGAGGCGGAGCTCAAAGACAAAATGGAGATCATCAAGGAACTTGAATCCATTCTTGCGTCTCCAAAGAAATTACGCGGCGTGATCAAGACCGAAGTGGGGGAGGTGAAGAGCAAATACAGCAACCCGCGCCGTACGCAGGTGATTGCTCACGGGGTGAAAGATTTTTCCGCGGAAGATCTTATTCCCGACGAACAAACGATTGTCATCGTGACGCGCGATAACTATATCAAACGCGTGGCGTCTGATACGTTCCGCACCCAGGCGCGTGGCGGCAAAGGGGTTATGGGGCTTGAAACAAAAGAAGAGGACGTTGTGGAGCATTTTTTCTCAGCGAGCACCCACGCCGATTTGCTTTTCTTCACCAATCGCGGCCGCGTGTTCAAGCTCAAAGCCTATGAGGTGCCGGTGGCTTCTCGCACTGCCAAGGGACAAGCGTTGGTGAATTTTCTCCAGCTTGCACCACAAGAAAAGGTGACGGCCATCCTCTCCCTCAAGGATTTGGGCGATTACAAATATTTAGTGATGGTGACGCGCAAGGGGTTGATCAAAAAAACGAATATCGGAGATTTTGAGGTTGTGCGCCGAAGCGGGCTTATCGCCATTAACCTGAAGGACGAGGATGCCCTTGAATGGGTGAAGCCTTCGGCCGGCAAAGACGACGTTATCCTGGTTACCGCCAAGGGGCAGTCGATTCGATTCAAAGAGAGCGACGTGCGTCCGATGGGGCGGTCCGCGGCAGGGGTACACGGCCTGCGGCTGAAGGGGCAGGATCGCATCGTCGGTATCGATATCATTGATCCGGAAATGGTAAAGAAAAATTTGCTTGAGCTTTTTGTCATCATGGATAACGGCTTTGGCAAGCGTACGAATCTCAATCACTACAAGGTGCAAAAGCGCGGCGGTTCCGGCATCAAGACCGCCAAGATTACTTCAAAGACGGGAGAAATTGTCGGCGCGTATGTTTCCAATGCAAAAGACGAGCGGGACTTGATTATCATCTCAAGCCAGGGGCAGGTCATCAGGCTGCCTTTCCGGACGGTGTCTGTATCCGGGCGCGACACGCAGGGGGTGCATCTCATGCGCTTCAAGGAAAAAGGCGATACGGTCGCAAGTTTGACATTCGTTTAATAAAACGGCGACAATGTTTTCGCTGGCGGCGGGGGATTATTGACGAGTGGCGTGGAAAAAGCTATACTGGCGGTGCATTAATTTTTTAAGGAGGGAAGTTTTGATATGGGATTACCCGGTCATCGAAGGACTTCTTCGCATAAACGCCGACGTGCGGCCCATTTTGCGCTCACTGCGGTCAGTGTCGGCGCCTGTGGTCATTGCGGCAAGCCGATACACGCCCATCGCGCGTGCGCCTTTTGTGGATTCTACAAGGGCAAAGAGGTTGTGAAGAAGAGTACAAAAAACAAATAACACGTAACACGTAACACGGAGCACGTAGCACGATTCATGTTATGTGCTATGTGCCTCATGACTATGGCCAACAGGCACCTTGGGCGCATGATCGTCATGCAGACTTTGTATCAGTGGGATTTTGGCGGACAAAAAGACGCCGGTCTTTCTGAAACTTTGGAGTATAACATCAAAGAGTTCGCGCCGGAGTTCGAGGATCGAGGGTTTGTGGACGCGATGCTCCAGGGTGTTTTTGAACATCGCGCGGAGATTGATGACATGATCGTCGCCTATGCTCCACAGTGGCCGCTGGCCCAAATTACCGTTATTGATCGGAATATCTTAAGGATAGGCGTTTACGAGTTGAAGTTTGCCGCGGAGATTCCGGCCAAGGTGGCTATCAATGAATCCATCGAGCTGGCAAAGACGTTTGGCGGGGAATCGTCTGGTAAATTCGTCAACGGCGTTCTTGGGGCCATCTTCCGTGATTTACTCGCGGCGGGCGAAGTGAAGGGAGTCGATCTTGAGCGGCAGAAAAAGGAGGCAGAAGGAGCGCCGGCCGCTGAAGAAGCTGGGGAATAAATATTTTCTATGGCTGAAAAAGATTGGGGAAAACTCGAGGACACACTCGACGTTCAATTCAAAAGCAGGGATATCCTGCGGCAATCGCTCGTGCATCGTTCGTATCTCAACGAGAATCCTCATTTTGAGCTTCCGCAAAATGAGCGGCTTGAATTTTTAGGAGACGCGGTGCTGGAGCTCGTGGTGACCGAATACCTGTATACTCACTATCCGAATCCGGAAGGGGAGCTTACGAATTGGCGCGCGTCGCTCGTGAACGCCAAGATGCTTTCCGAGATCGCTCGGGATTTGGGGCTTGATGATTATCTCTATCTCTCGCGCGGCGAGGCCAAAGATAAGTCTTCAAAAGCGAGGCAGATCATTCTCGCGAATGCTTTTGAGGCGGTCGTCGGGGCGATTTACCTGGATCAAGGGTATGAGGCTTCAAAGCATTTTATCAGCCGAGATGTGCTTTCAAAGTTGGCCTATATCATCGAAAATGAGCTGTATCTTGATCCCAAGAGCCGTTTCCAGGAGATGGCTCAAGAAAAGGCGACAATCACGCCAAATTATAAAGTGCTCGAGGAGTCCGGGCCAGATCACGCGAAGTGGTTTAAAGTAGGGATATATCTCGGCGATGAACTCGTGGCGACCGGCGCAGGATCCTCGAAGCAAGAGGCCCAAGTGGATGCGGCTGCCAACGCGCTCAAAGAGAAAAAATGGGAGTAGGATTCACGGCACACGGTGCCCTCGTGGTGAAATGGATATCACGACAGGCTTCGGACCTGTTATTGGGGGTTCGAATCCCTCCGGGGGCAAGGATGGTAAAAAATCCTCCTGTGCGCTCATAGCTTCCCGATGGGAGTCGGGACAGGCATTCGGCAGAGCAGCCCCCGAAGGCTTTCGGGGAAGGTTGAAAATTATGGCAGTTGTCTATATTCTCAAGGATAGAGAAGATCATAGGACTTACGCGTTTGACCAAGGTCGAGGCAAAAGGCGAGGATGTTGCGAGGCGTAGTAGAGCTACGGCGAGCAAGAGCAGAGCCTTTTAACGAAGAGATTGGTCAAACCCCTGTGGCTTCCGCCATGGGAAGTTCCACAATTACAGGACTCCCGGGCGGAAGCGCGTAAGTCCTAGATCATATCTATATCGGGAGTACAACAGACATGGAAAGAAGGATCGTTGAACATCGGCGCGGGCACACGGCGAGTACCCGGCGGCTACATGGTTTTATGGTGGAATGGAAAAAGGATACTGAAACATTACAAGCAGCGCGGAATATTGAGCGCACTATAAAAAATAAATCCTCCCCTGCGCTCATAGCTCAATCGGCAGAGCAGGGGCCTCTTAAGCCCAAGGTTGAAGGTTCGATTCCTTCTGGGCGCAAAGGAGGGTTTATTTTTCTATATTCAGCACAACGGAAGGAGCAGACCAGCCCCGAAAGCGTTCGGGGAAGGTTGAAGGTTCGATTCCTTCTGGGCGCAAAGGAGAATTTTGATCACTTAAACAAGCGCAGAGAAGCCCAGAGAGAGGAAGCCAGCAGGGGAGCTTCTTTTTTTGTTTCCACATAATCAAGTTTGCAATGCGCCACATTGGGTGCAGGGTTTGATTTTTGTTGCGTCCGTTTGGTCGGGGTGTAAAAATTAAAAAAGCCGGGACTCTGGTGAGTACCGGCCGGAAGCAGGGGACTGCTCCGAAATCTTTTTACGCCGCGACACGTTCCGCACCGCACCCCGGGCAGTCGTCCGCCATCGCGTGGTCGTAGTAGCCGCAGGTAGCACAGTGGTGCGGATTGCGGGCGGCAAGGACACTCGCGGATGGGAGCCTGGGGAATGCTCGTTCCGTGGGCGAAGCTTTTTTGGGCAATCCACGCGGTTTCCCCACCACGACCGCAAAGTAGCGATCGCTGTAGGGGAATCCGCGCACATTCACGAGGACGTGAATGGCTTGTCGCTCGCTGACGGCTTTGATCGGTTTCCCGACATTGGCATCATCCCTACCTATCTTCACCTGCCAAAGTCGCCACTTCGGCGACTTGAGCGCTCGTTTCCGTTTTGTCGTCGCCATGGCGACCTCCTTTTTGCGTCGGTTGTAGAAAAAAACCACTTTCTATCAGGGATAGAATAGCACGAAACGGCCCAAAAGTCAAGTGTTACCGATGTATCTCATCTTATGCAGTGTTGTATCCCTTGCCTGGATTTTTTCCAAACCAGACGGCCAGGGCTGTGGTGATAGGAACCGTGAGGATGATGGCCATGGAGCCCACTATCGTGCGGACGATTTCCGCGGCGAATATTTCCATATTCACCGCAAGCGGTGGCGTACCGGATTTTGAAAACAGGAGAAGCAGCGGGAGTGAAGCGCCGGCATATGCCAAAGCCAAAGTGTTCACGAGTGCGCCAACGTGTTCTCTGCCAACACGCATGGCCTTGCGATAGACTTCTTTTTTGGAGAGCGCGGGTCCTGCTGTCGCGATTTCCTGGACCGCTACGGTTTGGGTGATGGCCACGTCATCCAAGATACCCAGGATGCCGATAATGATGGCGCTCAAGAGCAATCCTTGGAAATTGAGCGTGCCGCCGGTTTCAGTGTTAAGATAGATGCTTGTGTCATCAATGAGGCCGGTGAGATGCGCCGCGCCCACAGCCCATTGAGCAAAGAGAATAGTGAAGGCGATGGTGATTGAAGTACCTGCAAGCGCGACAAGGGATGTCCTATTCCAGCCGTGGGTGATGAGGATGGCGAGGGTCAGAATGAATATCGAAACCACGGCACTGATGAGGAGCGGCGGCCGGCCGGCCAGGAGCTGGGGAAAGAGGAAGAAGGCGATGATAAAACCGCTGCCGGCAAGCGCGAGCAACGAACGCACGCCCTGGAGTCTGCCAAAGAGAATGACGGTGGCGATAAAGAGGAGGATGAGTACCAGGAGTATGCCGCGCCGTTCGGGATCTTGAACGTTGTAGTAGTCGCCGCCGCTTTCATCCACCAAATGATAGAGGAGAAAATGGTCGCCCTTCGCCAGGGGGAGGTTGTTGTTTTCAAAAATAATTTTTTTATCCTTATGCGCCCCTTCCAGTATCTCCGCTTCCAGGGTTTGCACACGCGCCGAGGCTGATGCATCGGGCGAGACAGGGTGGATTTTCGTCTCATCGATGATGACGGTGATGACTTTTGCACGCAAGGTTTCCTCCGTGCCGGCGAGTGCCTGCTCCTGCGCATGGAGAGGGTGCGCAAAAGAGAAAAGGCTTATGAGTAAAAGGAGGGCGGGGATGATTTTTTTTATCATAGAGTTCCATTGTCTCACACGGGCGAGACGTTTGACAAACGCAACCGAGTTGCGTTAAGATAGGCAGAGAACGTTATGGAAAGCAAGATTGAACAGCAGTTGGCAAAACTCAAAGAGAAGGGCAAGCGGACGAGTGTTGCCCGCGGGGCGATTTTGCAATTGCTCATGGAAAATTCTACGCCTCTTTCGGCCGCCGAGATTCTTGCTGGATTGACACGTCGCTCGCTCGGTGTCAATAAAACAACGGTTTATCGTGAACTTGAGTTGTTGTGCGGCGAGGGGGTTTTGCGCGAATTGGAATTCGGTGATCGAAAAAAGCGTTACGAAATGACGTCCGAGGGTCATCACCACCATTTGGTATGCACGATCTGCCGCCGCGTGGAGGATGTGGAGCTTCCGCGGGATCTTGATCTTCAGGAGCGGCAGATCGAACGGCAAAAGAAATTTAAAATTTTGAACCACACCCTTGAATTTTTTGGAATTTGTCGGGATTGTAAATCCGGCGCCAAGCGGTAAGCCCCTGTCGCAAAAGCCCCTTTATTAAAAAATGAATTTTCGCTAAAGTAAGCTTATGGAAAAGTCAGATTTTCTTAAGGAAAAATATACCGATCTCAACAAGAGCCCGGAAGTTGATTCTGCGGCTAGGCGTACAAAAGCGCGCACAGGCCAGGAATTACCAATGATGGCGGTGGATGATCGCATCCAAAATTATCTTGATCGGCTTAAAGAAATTTTCGAGAATCCAGATGTAGCTAAACGAGAGCGCGGTATTGAATTTCTCAAACATAAACTACGCGAGCAATTTGTCATAAAGCCCGACGAGATACCCGAAGCGTATTTTGAATCTATAAAACGCAAACATCGAGAAGAAGGGCGCGGCGACATTGAAATCCCCGGAGACTATCGTCTCGAGCTGTCGGAGACGGTAGTTGCCGATCAGATACGATCGCTCGACAACTGGATTGATTATCTGTCTTCCAATGATGCCAAATATCCGGACTGGTTAAAATATTTTGCCATTCGGAGCATGTTGCGCATGGGCAGATATGATAAGAAAAAGAAGTCATTTACGGAGCGTACTGGCGGCACGACGGCTCCTTTCCCCGATCTGAATCACGAAGCATTGGCGATCGTGCTCGAATCCTTTGAACGACAAGCGAAAGGCGAACAGCCGAAATTCGGCTATGACATTCAAGAGGATACAAAAAAGCAATTTCTCGAATTTTTAGGAAGAAAGAATTTTGCCAAACTCTACGCCTTGGCGGTAGAAGAATTTAAACCCATCGCCGAAGAATTGCTCAAAATTACCGAGGGTGAGTGGCGCACATACTCACGCGGTGCTGATCCGAAGCCGCTTGTTGATTCAATCGCTCCTTATGGTACTGGTTGGTGTTTGCGTGGCGAAGCCATGGCAGAACGCTATCTTGTGCGAGACAAAAACGAACTCCAAGTATTCTATTCGCTAGATAACGAAGGAAAACCAACGGTTCCTCGCGTAGTAACTGTGGTCAATTCAAACAATCAACTTACCGAGGTGCGCGGGGTTGCACCAGAAGAAAATCTTGATCCGTATATTGGTTCCGTTGTTGAAGCGAAACTCAAAGAATTTTCTGACGGGGAAGCTTATCAAAAAAAATCTGCCGACATGAAAATGCTTACGGCAATGGAACAGAAAGTGAAGAAAAAACAAGAACTCACCAAAGACGATCTTGTTTTGTTGTACGAAATCAACGGCACGATCGAAGGCTTCGGTTATCAGAAAGACCCACGCATCGCCGAGCTTCGCCAAGGAAGAAATTCCGAGGAAGACATGCTGGTTATATTTGAATGCACCAGAGAGGAGATCGCTCACGTACCAAGTCAAATAACCGAAAATACCAAGGCATATGTCGGTCAGCTCGAGCCGGGCATATTCCAAAAGCTGCCGGAGCATCTTGAGCATGTCTATATGTCATTTCCCGATAAGAAAATTCGCAGAGAAAATGTCGAGATCGGAGGCAAGTCCGCCGAGCAACT